>DXAR01000012.1 GCA_019116945.1 Candidatus Janibacter merdipullorum
TGAGTCCGGCGGACGAGGCGACCTGACGCCCTCGCCCAGCTCCGTGGCGAAGGCCGCGGCCATCTGCGAGCGCCCGGCATTGCCGTTGCAGACGAAGAGGAGGCGGGTCGCTCCCTGCTCCGGGCCGCCGCACTCTCGCGCCAGCGACCCCAGACGCTCCTTGGCGAAGCGCTGGGCGAAGACGGGCAGGTAGGTGTCGACCGTCGCGGTCTCCGCGAGCCGGGCCCGCGAGTCCTCGACGATGCGCTCGTACTCGCGGTCGCGGTCCGGCTGGCTCATGGGGACCTCCTCGGCGACGGCCCGTCACCCCATTCCAGCGAAGGGGGGCGCCTCCCGAGGTGACCCCGTCACGAACTGTGGGCGAACGCCCGGTGCCGCCGTGACACGCGCCCACGCGGCGGGACTTGCCCCTCGCGGCCACCTGAAGTTAACCTTGTGTTCATCTTCGCTACGGAAGCGGAGCCGGCCCCAGGAGGCAGTCATGCTCACCATCCCCATCGACCACGTCGTCGCCAACATCGCCGCGGACCTCTGCGTGCGGTACCCGCAGGTGGCCTGCGAGCGGATCGAGGCCATGGTCGCCACGGCTCGCGCCGAGATCGAGCCGACGAACCACCACCCCGAGTTCCTCGCGCCGCTCATCGAGCACGCGGTGCGGATCGAGCTGCACGACCTCGCGGGCGCCCCCCTTCCGCCCACGAGCGCGACCTGCTGAGGCGCCCCGCGCACACACTCGCACCTCCGATCCCCCGGGCATCCCCCTGCACCCGGGGGATCGGCGCGTCCGGCGCCGGTCGTTAGATTGGGCCGGTGACCGCACGCGCGCTGACCGACCTCGTCCACCCGTCTTGGGCCCGGGCGCTCGAGCCGGTCGCCCCGACGATCACCGCGATGGGCGACTACCTGCGGTCCGAGCTCGCCGCGGGCCACGGCTACCTGCCCGCGGGTGATGTCGTGCTGCGGGCCTTCACCATCCCCCTCGACGAGGTGCGGGTGCTCGTCGTCGGGCAGGACCCCTACCCGACACCCGGCCACGCCATCGGGCTCTCCTTCGCCGTCGCGCCCGACGTGCGGCCGCTGCCGAGGTCGCTGCAGAACATCCACCACGAGCTCGTCACCGACCTCGGGGTCCCGCAGCCGACGAACGGCGACCTCACCCCGTGGGCCGAGCAGGGGGTCATGCTCCTCAACCGCTGCCTCACCGTCCGGCCGGGCACCCCGAACAGCCACCAGGGGCAGGGCTGGGAGGCGGTGACCGATCGCGCCATCGAGGTGCTCGCCGAGCGCGGTGGGCCCCTCGTCGCGATCCTCTGGGGACGCAGCGCCCGCAACCTGGCGCCCCGGCTGGGCCAGGTGCCCCGCGTGGAGAGCGCCCACCCCTCGCCCCTGTCGGCCCGCAACGGCTTCTTCGGCTCGCGCCCCTTCAGCCGCACCAACGACCTGCTCGAGCAGCAGGGCGCCCGACCCATCGATTGGAGACTTCCGTGACCGCCCTCCCCACACACCCGTGGCGGCGCTACGTCGCCATCGGCGACTCCTTCAGCGAGGGGATGGTCGACGTCGACCCCCGGCACGAAGGGAGGTTCGTCGGCTGGGCGGACCGGCTCGCCGCCGAGCTCGCGGGACGGACCGGGGGCGAGGAGCTGCACTACGCCAACCTCGCCATCCGCGGCCGGAAGCTCGGCGATGTCGTCGACCGGCAGCTCGGCGAGGCGCTGGCCATGTCGCCCGACCTCGTCTCGATCGTCGGCGGTGGCAACGACATCCTCCGCCCGCGCGTCGACCTCGACGCCATCGCCGACCGGCTCGAGCACGCCGTCGCCCGCATCCGCGAGACCGGGGCCGATGTCCTCCTCGCGACACCGACCGACCCCCGCGGGGCCGGCCTCTTCTCCGCGCTGCGCACCCGGCACGCCGTGCACACCGCCAACCTCTACTCGATCGCCGCCCGACACGGCGCCCACGTGCTCGGCCTCTGGGGGATGCGCTCGGTCAAGGACTCGCGCATGTGGGGCGAAGACCGGATCCACCTGAGCACCGAGGGGCACCGCCGCGTGGCCCAGGCCGCACTCGCCGCCCTCGGACTCGAGACGAGCGAGGGCTGGGACGAGCCGCTGCCCCGGGCGGCGCGGCGTCCCGGGCCCCAGCGACGGGCCGAGCGCGCCCGGTGGGCGGTCACCTACGCCGGCCCCTGGGTGCAGCGGCGCCTCACCGGCCGCTCCTCGGGCGACTCGGTGACGGCCAAGATCGGTCGGCCCACCCCCTTCGGCCCGCAGGACCTCCCCGACTCCTGACCCCGCATCTCCTTAAGGAAATGCGGGTTTTGGGCGCAGATGCGGTGATATGGTCCGCTCCATGGCGCAGATGCGGGTTTCGGAGGCGGCGGAGCTCCTCGCGGTGTCCCCGGACACGGTCCGGCGGTGGATCGAGAGCGGCCGCCTCCCCGCGACGAAGGGGGAGGGCGTCACCCTCGTCGACGGTGCGGGCCTCGCCCGGCTCGCCGAGGAGGTCGCCCACCCGCCGACCGTCGGCACCGTCCACGACGAGTCCGCCCGCAACCGGATGCGCGGCATCGTCACCGAGGTGCTCCGCGACGGGGTGATGGCCCAGGTGAGCCTGCAGGCCGGCCCCTTCCGCGTCGTCTCCCTCATGTCCCGTGAGGCCGCCGACGAGCTGGGGCTCGAGCCCGGCGTCGTCGCCGTCGCGTCCATCAAGTCGACGAATGTCGTCATCGGCACCCCCGGAGGAGCCTCGTGAAGCGCACCCCCGCCCTCACCGCGCTCGGCGCCGTCGTCGCCCTGACCCTGAGCGCCTGCGGCTCCTCCGACTCCGGGGGCGGTGATGGCGAGGAGGTCACCCTCACCGTCGCGGCGGCCGCATCCCTCACCGAGTCCTTCGAGGAGCTCGGCGAGGACTTCGAGGCAGAGCACGAGGGAGTCACCGTCGAGCTCCAGTTCGCCGGGTCCTCCGACCTCGCGACGCAGATCGAGAACGGCGCCGACCTCGACGTCTTTGCCTCCGCCGACGAGGCAAACATGGACAAGGTCGGGGACGCCGCGGTCGACCCGACGATCTTCGCGACGAACACGCTGACGATCATCACCGAGCCAGGGAACCCGAAGAAGGTCCTCGGCCTCGAGGACCTCGAGGCCGAGGACCTCCAGGTCGTCGTCTGCGCCCCGCAGGTCCCCTGCGGCGCGGCCACCGAGACCCTGACGAAGCAGCAGAAGGTCACCCTCGACCCCGCGAGCGAGGAGTCCAAGGTCACCGACGTGCTGACCAAGGTCAGCAGCGGCGAGGCCGATGCCGGACTCGTCTACGTCACCGATGCCACCGGCGCCGGCGACGACGTCGAGGCCGTCGAGACCAAGGGCGCCGACACGGTCGTCAACACCTACCCCATCGCCACGCTCGCCGACAGCAGCAACAGCGACGAGGCCCAGGCCTTCGTCGACTTCATCACCGGCTCCGAGGGGCAGAAGGTCCTGGGGGACAAGGGCTTCGGCGCTCCGTGACGCCTCCCCGCTGGCTGTGGGCGCCGGCGGCGGGGGCGGTCCTCGTCGTCGTCATCCCGCTGCTCGGGCTCATCACCTCGGTCGACGTCGCCCAGCTATGGCCGCTGCTCACCTCGGAGGCCTCGGTCACCGCGCTGCTGCTCTCCCTGCGCACCGCGGCGATCGCGACCGTCCTCTGCGTCCTCCTGGGCACCCCGCTGGCCATCCTCCTCGCCCGGGGGCGGTGGTTCGGGCAGTCCGTCCTGCGGGCTCTCGTCCTCGTCCCCCTCGTGCTGCCCCCCGTCGTCGGCGGCCTCGCCCTGCTGACGACCTTCGGGCGCAGGGGCCTGCTCGGCGAGCACCTCGTGGCGGCCGGCATCTCCATCTCCTACTCGACCACCGCGGTCGTCCTCGCCCAGACCTTCGTGTCGCTCCCCTTCCTCGTCCTCGCTCTCGAGGGCTCGGTGCGCGGCCTCGGCCGGCACCACGAGGAGGCGGCGGCGACCCTCGGCGCCGGGCCGTGGCGGCGGCTCACCCGGGTCACACTCCCGCTCGTCGCGCCCGGCCTCATGTCGGGGTGCGTCCTCGCCTTCGCGCGGGCCCTTGGTGAGTTCGGCGCGACGCTGACCTTCGCCGGGTCGGCCCAGGGGCGCACCCGCACCCTCCCGCTCGAGATCTACCTCCAGCGGGAGACCGACCAAGACGCGGCGATTGCCCTCTCCCTCGTGCTCGTCGTCCTCGCGACGGTCATCGTCGGCTCGGTCTACGCCCGCGCCTCGGGGAAGACCGCATGAACCGGCTGCAGGTGAGCGCCCGGTGGGCCGAGCGTGGGCTCGACGTCGATCTCGACCTGCCCGCAGGCCGTCACGCCGTCACCGGCCCCAACGGCGCGGGCAAGTCCTCCCTGCTCGCCGTCATCGCCGGGCTCGCCCGCCCCGACCAGAGCCGGGTCCTCCTCGACGGTCGTCCGCTGGACGGGGTGGCGCCGCACCGGCGCCGGGTCGCGCTCATGAGCCAGGCGACGAGCCTCTTCCCCCACCTGGGGGTGCGCGACAACGTCGCCTTCGGCCCGCGCAGCCACGGCATGGGACGAAGGGAGGCCCGCGCCACCGCGGAGCACTGGCTGGAGGTCGTGGGCATGACCCGCTTCGCCGACCGCCGCCCCTTCCAGCTCTCCGGCGGTCAGGCCGCCCGCGTCGCCCTCGCCCGCGCGCTCGCCGCCGAGCCGGCCGCCCTCCTCCTCGACGAGCCCCTCGCCGCGCTCGACGTCGAGGCCACCCCGGCGATGCGGGCCGTACTCGCCGACGTCACCCACGCCCGTGAGGACCTCGTCGTCGTCCTCGTCACCCACGACGTGCTCGACGTGCTCACCGTCGCCGACGGGCCTGCGGACACGATGACCGTCCTCGGCGACCGGGTCGAGCACGGGCCGGTGCGCGAGGTGCTCGAGCACCCGCGCAGCGCCTTCACCGCCGGGCTCGCGGGCGTCAACCTCCTCCACGGCGACGCGTCCGCGAGCGCGGGGGCGGTCGTCACCGCCACCGACGGTCTCCTCGACATCGCGACCGGGCCCCACGAGGTCACCGGTCCGGCGTGGGTGACCTTCACTCCCGACGCCGTCTCCCTCCACCGGGAGCGACCGCAGGGCTCACCGCGCAATGTCTGGCAGGGCCGGGTCTCCCGGGTCGAGGCGCACGCCGGGCGGGCCCGGGTGTGGCTCGACCACCCGATGCCGATGAGCGCCGAGGTGACCCCTGCGGCACTGGCGGAGCTCCCCCTTCGTCCGGGTGACGAGGTGTGGGTCGCGGTCAAGGCGAGCCAGGTGCGGGTCCACCCCGCGCACGCCGACGCCCTTAGCTGAGCCGCCCGTCGCGGAAGTCGCGGAAGGCGGCCTTGGAGTCGCCGTCGAGGCGCACGATCGACTGCCCGGACTGCATGCCCGTGGGCCCCTTCGCGACCTCGTGGCCGAGCTTCGCCGGCTGGACC
>DXAR01000090.1 GCA_019116945.1 Candidatus Janibacter merdipullorum
GCTTCGCCGGCTGGACCCGGTAGAAGGCCGCGGTGAAGGTGAGCATCTCCTCGGCGGAGAGGTCGCTGCTCGCGTGCTCGTCGATGACGCTCAAGGCCTTGGGCAGCGAGTTCGGTCCCCGCAGCCGGGCCTGGATCGCGGCGGAGGCGATGAGCAGACCCTGGTGGCGGGAGCGGTCGAAGTCACCACCGGGCAGGGTCTTGCGCTCCCGCGCATAGGCGAGGGCCTCCCGCCCGTCGAGGTGGTTGTAGCCCTTGTCGATCTTGCCGCCGCTGAGGTGGGAGTCCACCTTCTTCGGCGCGATGAAGTTGAGCCCGCCGAGCTCCTCGACGATCTCCTCGAAGCCCTCGAAGCCGGTGACGACGTAGCCGTCCACGTCGATGCCGCTGACGCTCTCCACCGACTCGGTCTGACCGCTCGGGCCGGAGAAGACCATGGAGGAGTTGAGCTTGCCTTTGCCGTGACCGGGGATCGGCACCCACAGGTCGCGGGCGAGACCCATGAGCCCCGCCCCGCCCTTGCCGTCGACGCCGACGAGCTGGATCGCATCGGCCCGGGACCGCTCGACGTCCTCCCCCGGACGGGCATCGCTGCCGATGACGAGCACGTGTCGGGCGCCGCCGAGGTCGTCCTTGCCCTTGTCGCCGAGGCTCGGCCACCACCCGCCGACGACCTTCCACCCCTTCCGGCCCTTGGGCTGCACGGCGAGCGTGACGTCCTCGTCGGAGGTGACGACCGCGACCTTCTCCCCGCGCCAGGTGCCGGTGCTGGCCTTCCCCGTGAGGGACTGGTTGCCGTACTTGGCGGCGACGGCCGTGGTCAGGGCGGCGGGGGCACCGGAGATCTCCACCTTCTGCTCGGCGGATCCGGACGAGGAGGAACCGGACAAAGCGGACCGGGACGACGACGAAGGGGAGGACGACGACGTGGTCGTGTCCTCCCCTTCGTCCGTGCTGCTCGTGCAGGCAGCGAGGCTCAGCGCGAGGGCCGCTGCGGCGGTGCGGGCGAAGGGGTGTCTCACCCCTCCACCGTAGGCCGCTCAGTCGTCGTCGTTGTCGTCATCGTCGCCGTTGTCGTCGTCCTTCTCGACGGTGGCGGTGCCGTCGGTGACGTCCACGTGGACCTCGACGTCGTCATCGTCGGCGGCGTCGATAGTGACCTCCCAGAAGTGGGTCCCGTTCTCCTCCTCGAGCTCGGCGTCGTCGAAGGTGCCGTCGACCTCCTCGAGGGCCGCCTCGATGGCGTCGCCGACGGTGATCTTCGCGGCCTTGATGCCGGCCCGGTCATCGTCGTCGAGGTCATCGTCATCGTCGGTGCTCGCGCTGCCGTCCTCGCCGACCTCGACCTCGATGCTCCGGTCGCCCTTGGCGATGTCGATCTCCCAGGTCCCGTCGTCGTCCTGGTCGTCGACCTCGTAGGCGGTGCCGTCAGTCTCCTTCTCGGCGACCTCGATGGCGTCGAGGACGGCCTTGAGGCCGCCGTCGTCGGAGCCGCTGGTGGCTGAGGCGGACTCGGAGCCAGAGCCCTCGGAGGGAGACTCCTCGGAGGTGTCCTCGCTCGCGCTGGCCTCGCTGGTCGCGCTGGCGGAGGAGCTCGTCGTGTTCTCGGCGGTGTCATCCGAGTCGTCGGCGGAGCCGCAGGCGGTGACACCGAGGGTGAGTGCTGCGGTCAGGGCGATGAGGGCGGAGCGCGTGTTCTTCATGCTTCAACCATCGTCCGTCCTGCCCCGGAAATCCAGTGCGGAAGGCCTTTCTGAAGGGACTCTCACCAACACCTCACCGAGCCCTCATCCGCAGGCCGTGGGTCATCCTCCGGGGGGTGCCGGCGGGGTGAAGGGCTCATAGGGAAGGATGATCACCTTGTCGCCCGTGACGGTGTCCACCCCGACCCTGAGCAGGTCGTCGCCCTCCTTGGCAGGGTCGGAGGTGAAGGCGACCTCCCACTGGGGTCGGCCCTCCTTCTCCCCGAGCTCTGCGCCGTCGAAGGGCTCGTCCGTCGACTCGCGGCCCTCCTCGATGGCCTCGACGAGGCCCACCTTTGCGTCGTCGAGCGCGGCGCTGTCGTCAGCGTCGAGGTCGCTCTCCTCGCCCGGGGTGGCCGTGCCGTCCTTCGCGACGGACACCTCGGTGCTCGTATCGCCCTCGGCCACGTCGATCGTCCACGCCCGGCGGCCGCCGGCGTCCTCGACCTCGTACGCCGTGCCGCCGACAGCCTCCTCCGCCGCACCGATCGCATCGATGATCGGGTCTCCGGAGTCGGTGGTCGTCGTGGAGCTCTCGTCGGAGGAGGCCTCCGTGGACCCACTCGTCGACTCGGCCGGCTCGGTCTCCCCGGACCCGCAGGCGGTGGTGCCGAGAGCCAGTGCGGCGGTGAGGGCGATGAGAGCAGGGCGGGTCGTCATGAGAGGACTTTCTCAGGCTGTGGCTCCGACGTCTCGTGGGGCGCGGGCCCTCACGGGGATTGTGACGCACATCTCGCCACCTCATAGAGTGACGCACATGGCAGCAACGAGGCTCATGCCCACGGAGATCGGTGACGATCTCATCGAGCTCACCCGGACGATCTGCGACAAGTCCCTGCGCCCGCAGGTCGACGAGGTCGAGTCGCGCGCGGCCGCCGAGGAGGTCTTCCCCCGGGAGGTCTTCCGCACCCTCGGGCAGGCGGGGCTGCTCTCCCTTCCCTACCCGGAGGAGCTCGGCGGCGGCGGTCAGCCCTACGAGGTCTACCTCCAGGTCGTCGAGGAGATCGCCTCCGCGTGGGCCGCGGTCGCCGTCGGGGTCTCGGTGCACTCGCTCACCGCCTACGCCGTGCACACCTTCGGCACGCCCGAGCAGCAGCAGGCACTCCTGCCCGACATGCTCTCGGGTGACCTCCTCGGTGCCTACGCCCTCTCCGAGCCGCTCGCCGGCTCCGACATCGCGGCGATGAC
>DXAR01000091.1 GCA_019116945.1 Candidatus Janibacter merdipullorum
GAAGCGCATGCTGCAGGAGTCGGTCGACTCGCTGTTCGACAACGGCCGTCGCGGCCGCCCGGTCACCGGACCGGGCAACCGCCCGCTGAAGTCGCTGTCCGACATGCTCAAGGGCAAGCAGGGTCGTTTCCGTCAGAACCTGCTGGGCAAGCGCGTGGACTACTCCGCCCGCTCCGTCATCGTCAACGGCCCCCAGCTGAGCCTGCACCAGTGCGGTCTGCCCAAGGGCATGGCGCTCGAGCTGTTCAAGCCCTTCGTCATGAAGCGCCTGGTCGAGCTCAGCCACGCCCAGAACGTCAAGGCCGCCAAGCGGATGGTCGAGCGTGCGCGCCCCGAGGTGTGGGACGTCCTCGAAGAGGTCATCACCGAGCACCCGGTGCTCCTCAACCGTGCGCCCACGCTCCACCGCCTCGGCATCCAGGCCTTCGAGCCGCAGCTCGTCGAGGGCAAGGCCATCCAGATCCACCCGCTCGTCTGCACCGCCTTCAACGCGGACTTCGACGGTGACCAGATGGCGGTGCACCTGCCGCTGAGCGCGGAGGCCCAGGCCGAGGCGCGCATCCTCATGCTCTCGAGCAACAACATCCTCAAGCCGGCCGATGGCCGGCCGGTGACGATGCCGACGCAGGACATGATCATCGGTCTCTTCCACCTCACCTCCGAGGTGGAGCTGACGACCGAGCACCGTCGTGCCTTCGCCTCGACGGCCGAGGCCCGCATGGCCTTCGACGCCGGTGAGATCAAGATCGGGACCCCGATCCGGGTGCGGCTCAACGACATCGTCCCCACGACCGGTGCGGAACTCCCCGAGGGTGTCGAGCCCAACGAGGAGGGCCAGCTCGCGACGTGGACGACGGACACGACGCTCGGCCGCGCCCTCTTCAACGAGGCGCTGCCGGTGGACTACCCCTTCATCAACGAGCCGGTGGACCGGAAGCGGCTGTCGACGATCGTCAACGACCTCGCCGAGCGCTACACCAAGGTGCAGGTCGCGGCCTCCCTCGACGCCCTCAAGGAGGCCGGCTTCCACTGGGCCTCCCGGTCGGGCACGACCGTGGCCATCTCGGACGTCGTCACCCCGGAGCGCAAGCCGGAGATCCTCTCCTCCTACGAGGAGAAGGCGACGAAGGTCCAGAAGCAGTACGAGCGCGGTCTCATCACCGACGACGAGCGTCGTCAGGAGCAGATCGAGATCTGGACCCAGGCGACGAACGAGGTCGCCACCGAGATGCAGGGCAACTTCCCGACGGACAACCCCATCTTCCGGATGGTCTCCTCGGGTGCCCGCGGTAACTGGTTCCAGCTGCGGCAGATCGCCGGGATGCGTGGCCTCATGGCCAACCCGAAGGGCGAGATCATCCCCCGCCCCATCCGGACGAACTTCCGCGAGGGCCTCTCGGTCGTCGAGTTCTTCATCTCGACGCACGGTGCCCGCAAGGGTCTGGCGGACACCGCCCTTCGCACCGCTGACTCCGGGTACCTCACCCGTCGCCTCGTCGACGTCTCCCAGGACGTCATCATCCGCGAGGACGACTGCGGGACCGAGCGCGGCCTGACGATGCCCATCGCGCAGTTCGAGGAGCACACCGGCACCCGCCGTCTCCACGACGACGTCGAGTTCACCGCCTACGCGCGCTGCCTCGCGACGGACGTGGAGCACGAGGGCCAGGTCCTCGCCGAGGGCGGCTCCGACCTCGGTGACGTCGTCATCGACCGCCTCTACGCGGCCGGTGTCGACGAGGTCAAGATCCGCTCGGTCCTCACCTGCGAGTCCCGCGTCGGCACCTGCGCCAAGTGCTACGGCCGCAGCCTGGCCACCGGTCAGCTCGTCGACATCGGCGAGGCCGTCGGCATCATCGCCGCGCAGTCGATCGGTGAGCCCGGAACCCAGCTGACGATGCGGACCTTCCACACCGGTGGTGTGGCCGGTGGCGACATCACCCAGGGTCTGCCCCGTGTCGTCGAGCTCTTCGAGGCCCGGACCCCCAAGGGTGTCGCCCCGATCGCCGAGGCCGACGGCCGCGTGACGATCGAGGAGACGGACAAGGGCCGGCGCATCCTCCTCGTCGCCGACCGCGACGGTGAGGAGCACGCCTACCCGGTGACCAAGCGGTCGCGCCTGCTCGTCGAGGACGGTCAGCGCGTCCCGGTCGGCACCCAGCTCGTCCAGGGCGCCATCGACCCGAAGCAGGTCCTGCGCATCCTCGGCCCGCGCCACGCGCAGAAGCACCTCGTCGACGAGGTGCAGAACGTCTACCGCCAGCAGGGTGTGTCGATCCACGACAAGCACATCGAGGTCATCGTCCGGCAGATGCTGCGCCGGATCACCATCCTCGAGTCGGGCGACGCCAACCTCCTGCCGGGCATGCTCGCCGAGCGCGCTCGCTTCGAGTCGGAGAACCGGCGGGTCGTGTCCGAGGGCGGTCGCCCGGCCTCGGGTCGTCCGGAGCTCATGGGGATCACCAAGGCCTCCCTGGCCACGGACTCCTGGCTCTCCGCCGCCTCCTTCCAGGAGACGACGCGCGTGCTCACCGAGGCCGCGATGGAGGGTCGCTCCGACCCGCTGCTCGGCCTCAAGGAGAACGTCATCCTCGGAAAGCTCATCCCCGCCGGTACGGGCCTGCCCCGCTACCGCAACGTGGACGTCGAGCCCACCGAGGAGGCCAAGGCCGCGATGTACTCGCTCCCGAGCTACGACGAGTATGCCTACCCGGTCTTCGGCCCGGGGTCCGGCGAGGCGATCCGCCTCGACGACCTCGACCTGGACGTCTGAGTCGACGGCTCGTCCCGATGGCCCCGCCGCGTGCGCGCGGTGGGGCCGTCGTCGTTCCGCCGGTGACGTCTGGGACGGATGAGGCGCCGATGGCCCAGGAAGGCCGGAAAATCAAGGGAAACACGCCGGGCCCCAAGTCGACTGGGGCCCGTGGTTCGTGGTTGATTGGTCTCTGTTCGATTCACGAACTTCCAAGGGATGGAGATCCACATGAACAAGTCTGAGCTCGCCAGCGCCGTCGCCGACAAGGCCGGCGTGTCCGCGTCCGCGGCTTCCGAGGTCATCACCGCTCTCCAGGCGGTCCTGTCCGAGTCCGTCGCGAAGGGCGAGAAGGTCACGGTCCCCGGCTTCTTCAGCCTCGAGCGCGTCGAGCGTGCCGAGCGCAAGGGCCGCAACCCGCAGACCGGCGCCGAGATGACGATCCCGGGCGGCTATGCCGCCAAGCTCTCGGCCGGCAGCGCCCTCAAGGCCGCCGCGAAGGGCTGATCGACAGCACCCAGACGAAGGGGGCGTCCACCGGATTCCGGTGGACGCCCCCTTCGCCGTCCCCGGTGGGGGCCGGGGTGAGAGGATGAGGCCCATGCCCCAGGACGTCGACCACCCGATGACGGTCCGGGCGACCGCCGGGCGATGGGCGCTCGGTACCGTCCTCGCCATCGGGGCGATCGCCCTGCTGCTCAAGCCCGGGGCCCTGAGCAAGCTCCTCGCCCTCGTGCTCGCCGGTGCCGCGGTCTCCCTCTTCGCCCGCAGGTCACGCTCGGACGCGGCGATCATCTCGATCGTCCTCCTCGCCGTGGCGGGCTTCTTCCTCGCGGCCTTCGTCACCGGCAACAGCGACTGGATCACGGAGTACTACGGATGAGGGACGACCTGACGATCCGGCGCGACCGGACGGAGGACGCCGCCGAGATCGACGCTCTCCTCGACGCCGCCTTCGGGATCCCCGAGGGCCGCCGGGAGTCCATCGAGCGGGAACTCGTGCGCGGGCTGCGCGCCGACGGCGACGTGCTCGACGACCTGACCTTCGTGGCCGAGCTCGACGACGAGGTCGTCGGCCTCGTCATGTGCAGTCGCGCGCGGCTGGGGGAGGAGGGCTCGGTCGGGCTCGGCCCGCTGGCCGTGCGGCCAGAGCACCAGCAGCAGGGGATCGGCGCCGCCCTGATGATGGCCGTCGTCTCCAGTGCGGACCGGGTCTGGCAGCCCGAGATCGTCCTCCTCGGGGACCCCGGGTACTACGGCTTCTTCGGATTCGTCCCGGCGTCGAGCGTGGGCATCGGCTCCCCGGGCTCGTGGCCGGAGGAGTACTTCCAGGCGCTCACGCTGCGCTCGTGGACCCCGGACCGGGCCGGGGCCTTCCGCTATGCGCCCGCCTTCGAGCGACTGCCCTGACCCGGAGCCCGGGGGACGGATTTGTGACGCTTTCATCACGCCGGTATCGTTGATCCGCGTGCGTGACGTGACTGTGTCACGGCGCGCATGAGAGCGGCCAGGGACGGTCGATCTCAGCACCTCTCGCCGGGCGTCTCGGCGTGACCCACGGGTCGCGACGGGGAGTGCAGGGGAGAGCACCGCCGAAGACACACCCGAGTGCGGGGGTCGGGGCGGCATCCAAGGAGCGTCGACCGGGCTCGTGCCCGGCCGGCGCAGACAACATCACCGAACGTACGGAGACACAGGTTGCCTACCATCAACCAGCTGGTGCGCAAGGGGCGGCAGGACAAGCCGGCCAAGGCCGCCACGCCTGCCCTCAAGGGCTCGCCACAGCGTCGTGGGGTGTGCACTCGCGTGTACACCACCACCCCCAAGAAGCCGAACTCTGCCCTTCGCAAGGTCGCCCGCGTGCGCCTCACGAGCGGCATCGAGGTCACGGCCTACATCCCGGGCGTCGGGCACAACCTCCAGGAGCACTCCATCGTGCTCGTGCGTGGTGGCCGAGTGAAGGACCTGCCCGGTGTTCGCTACAAGATCGTTCGCGGTTCGCTCGACACTCAGGGTGTCAAGGGTCGCCAGCAGGCCCGCAGCCGCTACGGCGCGAAGAAGGAGAAGAAGTAATGCCTCGCAAGGGTCCTGCTCCGAAGCGCCCCCTCGTCGTCGACCCGGTCTACCAGTCGCCGCTGGTCACCCAGCTCGTCAACAAGATCCTCCTCGACGGCAAGAAGTCCATCGCCGAGTCGATCGTCTACGACGCCCTCGAGGGCTGCCGTGAGAAGAACGGCACTGACCCGGTCCAGACGCTCAAGCGCGCCCTGGACAACGTCAAGCCCTCCCTGGAGGTCAAGTCCCGCCGCGTCGGTGGTGCGACCTATCAGGTGCCGATCGAGGTCAAGCCCGGCCGCGCCACGACGCTGTCGCTGCGCTGGCTCGTCGGCTACGCCCGGCAGCGTCGCGAGAAGACGATGACCGAGCGCCTCATGAACGAGATCCTCGACGCGAGCAACGGCCTGGGCGCCGCGGTCAAGCGTCGCGAGGACACGCACAAGATGGCCGAGTCCAACAAGGCCTTCGCGCACTACCGCTGGTGACACCAGGTCGGGGCCGGCGCGCCCGCCGGGTCGGCCCCGACCACCAGCACCCTCCGCCTTCTTCATGGCACACACGACCGCAACGAGCGAGATGAGATAACGAGTGGCACAGGACGTCCTGACGGACCTGACCAAGGTCCGAAACATCGGCATCATGGCGCACATCGACGCCGGCAAGACGACGACGACTGAGCGCATCCTCTTCTACACCGGGGTCAACCACAAGCTGGGTGAGACCCACGACGGTGCCTCCACCACCGACTGGATGGAGCAGGAGAAGGAGCGCGGCATCACGATCACCTCCGCCGCGGTCACCTCCTTCTGGGATGACACCCAGATCAACATCATCGACACCCCCGGCCACGTCGACTTCACGGTCGAGGTCGAGCGCTCCCTGCGCGTGCTCGACGGTGCCGTCGCCGTCTTCGACGGCAAGGAGGGCGTCGAGCCCCAGTCCGAGACGGTCTGGCGCCAGGCGGACAAGTACGACGTCCCGCGCATCGCCTTCGTCAACAAGATGGACAAGCTCGGTGCCGACTTCTACTTCACCGTCGACACGATCAAGGACCGCCTCGGCGCGGAGCCGCTCGTCATGCAGCTCCCGATCGGTGCGGAGAACGACTTCGTCGGTGTCGTCGACCTCATCACCATGAAGGCGCTCGTCTGGGAGGGCGACGCCAAGGGTGACGTCAGCCTCGGCGCCGCCTACGAGACCCGCGAGATCCCGGAGGACCTCCAGGCCAAGGCCGAGGAGTACCGCAACCACCTCGTCGAGCGCGTCGCCGATTCCGACGACGACCTCATGGAGAAGTACCTCGGTGGCGAGGAGCTGACCAACGACGAGATCAAGGCGGGCATCCGCAAGCTCACGGTCAACTCCGTGCTCTACCCGATCTTCTGCGGCTCGGCCTTCAAGAACCGCGGTGTCCAGCCCGTGCTCGACGCGGTCCGGGACTACCTCCCCAGCCCGCTCGACGTCGCGGCGATGGAGGGCCACGCCCCCGGTAACGAGGACGAGGTCGTCCTGCGCAAGCCGAGCACCGAGGAGCCCTTCTCCGCGCTCGCCTTCAAGATCGCGGCGCACCCCTTCTTCGGCACGCTGACCTTCATCCGGGTCTACTCCGGCAAGCTCACCCAGGGTACCCAGGTCATGAACTCGACCAAGGGCAAGAAGGAGCGCATCGGGAAGCTCTTCCAGATGCACGCCAACAAGGAGAACCCCGTCGACGAGGCGATGGCCGGTCACATCTACGCGGTCATCGGTCTCAAGGAGACGACGACGGGCGACACGCTCAGCGACATGAACGACCAGGTCATCCTCGAGTCGATGTCCTTCCCCGAGCCGGTCATCCAGGTGGCCATCGAGCCCAAGACCAAGGGTGACCAGGAAAAGCTGGGTAGCGCGATCCAGCGGCTCGTGGCCGAGGACCCGACGTTCCAGGTCTCCCTCGACGAGGAGACCGGGCAGACGATCATCGCCGGCATGGGCGAGCTCCACCTCGACGTCTTCGTCGACCGGATGAAGCGCGAGTTCAAGGTCGAGGCCAACATCGGCAAGCCGCAGGTGGCCTACCGCGAGACGATCCGTCGCACGGTCGAGAAGTACGACTACACGCACAAGAAGCAGACCGGTGGTTCCGGCCAGTTCGCGAAGGTCCAGATCACCTTCGAGCCGCTGGACACCCAGGAGGAGGGCGAGCTCTACGAGTTCCAGAACTCCGTCACCGGTGGTCGCATCCCGCGTGAGTACATCCCGAGCGTCGACGCCGGTATCCAGGACGCAATGCAGTACGGCATCCTCGCCGGCTACCCCGTCGTCGGCGTCAAGGCGACGCTCCTCGACGGTCAGTTCCACGACGTCGACTCCTCGGAGATGGCCTTCAAGATCGCCGGGTCGATGGCCTTCAAGGAGGCCGCCCGCAAGGCCGACCCCGTGCTCATGGAGCCGATGATGAAGGTCGAGGTGCGCACCCCTGAGGACTACATGGGTGACGTCATCGGCGACATCAACTCGCGCCGTGGACAGGTCCAGTCCATGGAGGACGTCAGTGGCGCCAAGGTCGTCACCGGTCTCGTCCCCCTGTCGGAGATGTTCGGTTACGTCGGTGACCTGCGGTCCAAGACCCAGGGTCGGGCCAACTACTCCATGGAGTTCGACTCGTACGCCGAGGTCCCCAAGACCGTCGCCGAGGAGATCATCAAGAAGGTTCGCGGAGAGTGACCGGTAGCATTACCGGCATCTGACGCGACACGCACCACCCAACCCAGAATCCACGCCACCCTGCCGGGCAAAGGCGTAACCGAGAAGACGTCCTGAGGAGGACAACACAGTGGCGAAGGCAAAGTTCGAGCGGAGCAAGCCGCACGTC
>DXAR01000092.1 GCA_019116945.1 Candidatus Janibacter merdipullorum
GAGGTCGCCGGCTACGACGTGTCGAGCACGAAGTCGAAGGACCTGGCCAAGATCATCTCGATCCTCCGGCAGGAGAACCACTTCATCACCCGACTCACGGTGCGCCAGCTCGTGGGCTTCGGGCGCTTCCCCTACTCGCAGGGGCGACTGACCGTCGAGGACGAGGAGATCATCTCCCGGTCGATCGACTTCCTCGACCTCACCGAGCTCGAGGGGCGCTACCTCGACCAGCTCTCCGGTGGCCAGCGCCAGCGGGCCTATGTCGCGATGGTCCTCACCCAGGACACCGATTACCTCCTGCTGGACGAGCCGCTGAACAACCTCGATATGCAGCACTCGGTGCACATGATGCGGCACCTGGAGCGGGCTGCGTCCGAGCTGGGCAAGACGATCATCATCGTCCTCCACGACATCAACTTCGCCGGGCACTACGCGGACCGGATCTGCGCGGTCAAGGACGGCAAGGTCGTCGAGTTCGGCCCGGCGGCGCAGATCATGACCGACGACGTCCTCACCCGCGTCTTCAACACCCCGGTCCAGGTCATCGACGGCCCGAACGGCCCGCTCGCCGTCTACTACTGACCATCAGCCGGCAACGGCGCCCGGGCGCTCGC
Organism: Candidatus Janibacter merdipullorum; assembly: GCA_019116945.1. Taxonomy (GTDB): domain Bacteria; phylum Actinomycetota; class Actinomycetes; order Actinomycetales; family Dermatophilaceae; genus Janibacter; species Janibacter merdipullorum. The sequence continues at coordinate 615 of DXAR01000092.1, forward strand.
TCTCCCCTTCGGAAAAGCCGGCTGCACACCGCGGCTTCGCGATGCGGCGGCAGGCCCACGAGGCGCTCATCCACCGGGTCGACGCCGAGCTCGCGGTGGGCAGCGCACGCCCCTCGACCCGCAACTGGCCACCGACGGCGTCGTCGAGTGCCTCGAGTGGATGTACGGCGAGCACCCCGCGTGGGGGAGCTTCGACGACGACGGCCGGCGGGTCGTCATCGGGACGACCGACACGGGGCGCCGGTCCTGATCGCGCTGGGTCGGACCAGCGGTCACGACCCCGAGGAGGGGGTGGACGTCGACGAGGACGATCTGCGGGTGCTCGACCCAGACCACCGCGGCACCGGACCGGAGCCACACGTGCACTTCGCCGGCACGGCCGAGCATCTCGACCTGTGGATGTGGGCTCGGGTCCGGTCGACGACCTCGTCCTCACCGGTGACCCAGACGTCCGCGAGCGCCTCACGACGATCCTCGGGCAGCCGATCGACTGAGTCGGCGGGTCCCCTCCGCCGCAAACTGGTGACTCGCGGGTACGACGACCACTACTGGTGTAGGGATCGGCGGGATCCCTCATTTTCCGGGGCTCGCGCGCGAGTGCCGTCGACAACTGGTCGTCGTACCCGCGAGTCACCAAGCGGGCTCAGCCCGCGACGGGCTCCGACACCGGGTCGAGCGACTCCGGCTCACCCGCGACGGGGGCGAGCTGCTCCCTTCGCTCGTAGGCCCAGCCCGGCCCGCGGAGGAGGAAGCCGAAGCGGTCGGACCAGGTCGGTGCGGTCGCGATGTCCGTGGCGATGTCGCGCCACTCGTGCGTCGCGATCGTGCCGAGGTTGAAGGAGTCGATGTTGCGGGTCAGTCCGTAGCGCACCCGCTCCACCTCGGGCTCGAAGGTGCCGAAGAGCTTGTCCCAGATGATGAGGATCGAGCCGTGGTTGATGTCGAGGTACTGCCGCTGGCTGCCGTGGTGGGCGCGGTGGTGGCTGGGGGTGTTGAGCACCTTCTCCAGCCAGCCGATCGAGCGGACGACCTCGGTGTGGATCCAGAACTGGTAGATGAGGTTGATCGCGCGCGCGTCCTCGATGTAGCGCGGCGGGATGCCGAGCAGGGCGAGGACGCCGTAGGGAGCCGACAGGCTGAAGCTCTCGGCGACCGGCTGGCGCAGGGCCGTGGAGAGGTTGTAGCGCTCGCTGCTGTGGTGGACGACGTGCACGGCCCACATCCAGCGCGACTCGTGGGCGAGCCGGTGGTTCCAGTAGTAGATGAAGTCCCAGCCGGCGATCGCCAGGAGGTAGGCGGCCACTCCGGAGCGTGGCCTGATCGGGCTCAGGGCGGACAGCCGGGTGGCCGAGGTCTCCATCGCCCAGATCGAGGCGGCGGCGACGGCGGTGGAGCCCACGGCGGCGACCGCAGAGCCCGACGTCAGGAGACCGAGGGCGTCGACCCGGGAACGCACGGTGACGGGGGCGGGCTCGTCCGAAGGGAGGGTCCCGGCCTCGGGGAGCTGCCCGCCGTGGGCGCGCTTCTGCCGGACGACGTCGCCGACGGTCGTCGCGACCCCTGCGGCCAGACCGGCCACGAGCAGCGCGTTACCGGCCTTCGTCCTCCCCGGGGCGAGCCGGCGCACGAGCGGGCCGGTGACGAAGGGGGCGACGAGGCTCCCGATGCCCATGCTCAGGCTCGCGATGGTGTCGTTGAGTTCGTAGTCGCCGGCGCGTGCCTCGCCCTCCGAGGCCTCTTGTGCGGGGTGCTTGTGCTGCCACCAGAACTCGGCGGCCATCGCGCCGACGAAGGCCGGGATGGCGAGGACGGTGAAGTCGGGGCGCTGCATGGGGGCTCCTTTGCCGTGACACTGCTGAACTGACCCTAGAGTCAGTTCAGGCTGGTGACAAGATGTCCGTGGTCACGAGAGGGAGGTCCGGTGAGCGCCATCGGGACGAAGGGGGTCGCCCGCGCCGAGCGCAGGCAGCAGCTCGTCGACGCTGCGGTCGAGGAGCTCGGTCGCCGGGGCTACGCGGGGTCGTCGATGACCGACGTCGCGCAGCGGGCGGGGGTCTCCAAGGCGATGGTGCACAACGTCTTCGGCTCCAAGGCCGACCTCGCGCACGCATGCCTCATGGAGGTCGGCCCCCCGCTTGTCAGCTCGATCGCCGCCGCCCAGACCGCGAGCGACCCAGGGCAGCGGGCCCAGGACACCTTCGTCGCGATCTTCACCGCGATGGCCGAGCACCGACACGCGTGGGCGCTCATCAAGGACGAGACCCTGCCCACGGGCTCGCCCGCCGCCGCGCTGGCGGCGGACCACCGGGCCCGCCTGCACGAGATGGGCACCGTCGGCACCCGTGACGTCCTCGAGGCGGCCGGGCTGGAGGACCCCCTCGACCACGACCTGCTCGACCACATCTGGGAGTCGATCGTCGAGTCGGCCGTGCAGTGGTGGCAGGAGCACGAGGACCACACCGCGGAGCAGATGGCCGAGCGGCTCACCCGCCTGCTGGCGGTGGTCACGCTCCGGCCGTGACCCCCTTCGTCATCGTGTCGCGGTCGCGGGGGAGCGCCCGGCTCGCCTGCCATGCACCGAGGACCGCGATCGCCAGCCCGACCGGGACGATGACGAGCATCGCGCGGTGCAGGCCGACGGCCTCGGCCGTGAGGCCGTCCACCGGCGTCGCGAGGAGGTCGGAGAGGGCGCCGACGAGGATCGGTCCGATCGTCGCGCCGACGAGGTTGAAGGACGCGAAGTAGACCGCGATCGCGGTCGCGCGCAGGCTCGGTGGAGTGACGTCCGCGATCGCGGGCGATGCTGCGGCAGAGAGGAACTGGGTGCCCGTCCACCCGATCGCGAAGAGCACGACGAAGAGCGCGGCGCTGCCCGGCCCGAGGAGGAGCGCCGCCACGGTGAGCGGGATCGCGGCGGCGAAGCCGGCGGCCGGCACGACGAGGCGACCAGAGGGGTGGCGCTCAGCAGCCCGGTCCGCGAGTCGTCCACCGAGGAGCAGGCCGGCGATGCCGGCGAGGCCGAGGATGGCCCCGGCGCCGATCGAGGCCGGGCCGATCGACAGCCCGAAGTAGCGCTGCAGCAGCGGCACGACGAAGGTCGCGACCCCGTAGGTCGGGATCTGCAGGCCGATGCCCGCGACCATGAGCCAGATGATCGTGCGGATCCGCAGCACGGCACGGTAGGGGTGGCTCTCCTGCTCGTCGGTGTGCAGGTCCACGGTGTCGCTGGCGCCGCGCTCCGGTTCCTTGATGAAGAGCACCGCGATGGCGAGGAGCAGGCCGGGCACCGCCGCGACGACGAAGGGGGCCCGCCAGGTCCCCGTGGCCTCGACCATGACGCCGACGGTGAGGAAGGCGAGGAGGAGACCGACGGGGATGCCGAGCGAGACGATGCTGATGGCGCGGCTGCGGCGCTTCGGCGCGTAGGCGTCGATGATGAGCGCGTTGGACGCCGGCCCGTAGCTCGCCTCGCCGATGCCGACACCCAGGCGGAAGAGGAAGAGGAGGAGGAAGCCCTGGACGAAGCCGCTCGCCCCGGTGAAGAGGCTCCACACGACGAGCCCGGCGGCCATGATCCAGCGGCGCGGCACCCGGTCGGCCAGCCGTCCGAGGAGGACGCCGGCGATCGCGTAGACGATGGTGAAGGAGCCGCCGAGGAACCCGACCATCGTGTCGGTGAGGTGGAACTCCTCCTTGAGCGGCTCGACGATAACCGCCGGGATCGTCCGGTCGTAGAAGTTGATGACGTTCGCGAGCGTGAGGACCGTGAGCAGGTACCAGCGCTGGGACATGGGCGTCAGCCAACCACGGTTGATCGGGGAGCGGGCCCGTATCGTCGTCCCGTGATCGAGCGACTGACCTGCTTCTGCGCCTCCACCCCCGGTGCCGACCCCCGGTGGGTCGAGCTGGCCCACACCGTCGGGGCGGAGCTCGCCCGGCGCGGGATCGGCGTGGTCTACGGTGCGGGCGGCGGCGGCCTCATGGGCGCGCTGGCCCAGGGTGCGCTGGACGAAGGGGGTGAGGTCATCGGCGTCATCCCCACCTTCATGATCGAGCGGGAGTGGGGGCGCGACGACCTCACCGAGGTCCACGTCGTCGAGACGATGCACGAGCGCAAGGCACTCATGGCCGACCTCACGAGCGCCTTCCTCGCGCTGCCGGGCGGCATGGGCACGCTCGAAGAGGTCTTCGAGGTGTGGACCTGGCGGCAGATCGGGCTGCTCGACAAGCCGGTCGGGTTCCTCGACGCCGACGGCTTCTGGACCCCGCTGCTCGACTCCCTTCGCGGCATCTCGCAGGCCGGCTTCATGTCGCAGGCGAGCCTCGACGACGTCGTCGTCGCGCCCGACCTCGACTCCGCGCTCGCCGGCCTCGAGGCGCGCGGCACCGGCACCCGCATGCTGCGGCCGGTGACCTGACCCCCCTTCGTCAGGCGGCGTCGGGGCGGATCCCGATGAGGCGAAGGGAGGATCCCGCGCACTCGGGGCAGGGATGGACCAGGGGTGCGTCCACCTCCGGCCACAGGATCCGGAAGGTCTCGTGCACACCGCACCGGTAGGCGACGATGCGCGGACCCTGCGCGGGGCGGGCGAGCTCGGGGGCGGTCAGGCGACGGGCGGTGCGGGTGTGGCGCTGCATGCGAGAGATGGTGCGCCGCAAGGATTTCCCGACTGCTGCGCTCATGTTTCCGGGGTATTGCGCGGACCGTCGTCCGCCGCCGAGTAGCGTTGTCCCCATGACTCAGACGCGTGCGGAGAAGGACAGCATGGGCACCATCGAGGTGGCCGCGGACAAGTACTGGGGGGCGCAGACGCAGCGCTCGCTCGGCAACTTCGACATCGGCCGCGACACCTTCGTGTGGGGTCGCTCGATGATCCGGGC
>DXAR01000093.1 GCA_019116945.1 Candidatus Janibacter merdipullorum
GGTGTTGCGGCGTCCGTCGGGCTGGCGGTCGCGCTGTCGACGGCGCCTGCGGTCACCACGAGCGCCCAGGCCGCCACGGGTGTGTGCTCAGGGGTCAGCTACTGCAAGGTCGTCTCGCGGGCCGACGTGGATGGCGACGGTCGGGCCGACCAGGTCGGCCTGGTCCAGCGGTTGAAGAATCCTGCCGGCAGCCGGGTGACGGTGCGCGTGCGCACCGCGAAGGGCCGCACCATGTCGACTGCCCACGAGGCGAGGTGGTACGGCTCGACGTGGCACGGCGCAGCCAAGGTGGATGGTGTCGCTGGGCACGACCTCGTCGTCGGGACGGACGTCGGGGCGCACCTGATGACGTTCCGGATCATCACCGTGCGCGCGGGCAAGCTCGTCACGCTCAAGGCGCCCGGCAACCAGTACCGCTGGCACGTCGACTCGTCCTACTCGTTCAACGAGGGGTGGACGCGCTCGGTGAGCAAGGGGGTCGTCTCGATGACGCACCGAATAGCGGGCAGATCCACGGCGAGGTCCCACCGGCTGGTGACCACACGCTCCGTGTGGCGCTCCGGAACGTGGCGGCGGGTCTCGTCGCGGACGTCGACCGTCTCCGACCGGACGGGCTCGACCGTCGGTGGCTGGCGGGTCCCGTACCTCAAGCGTTTCCCCACCTTCCAGTAGGACGCCGACGGCCCTGAGTCATGTGGTGACTCAGGGCCGTCGTGGTGGTTCCGGCGTGGCTTCGCAACCGTCGTTAGGGCGGCCTCCTCAGCCAGAGGGGGAGAGGTCTCAGCTGGTCTTGAGGAAGTGGAGGACCTGGTCGGTGAACTCGGTGGGGTGTTCGGTCTGGAGCCAGTGGCCGCAGAGGTAGACGTTCGGCACGCCGAGCGGGTCGTTGTTGACGTCGATGACGACCAGGCGCGTCGACGGGGACTGCCCGTCGAAGTCGACGTCCATCCGCTTGCGGGTCGGGGAGGAGCCCCCTTCGCAGCCGACGAGGTAGTCGGACGTGAAGGTCTCCTCTTCGACAGCGGGAACGCCGTGCTCATCGCCATCGCCTTCCTCGTCGGCAACCCGCTGATCCAGGCGTCGATGTACGGCCCGGTCGGTGCCTACGTCGTCAGCGCTGCGGCCGTCCTGCTCTCGCGGCGGTCGACGATTGCCGCGGAGGTGGCGGCCGAGGTCGCCGAGACCGAGGAGGGCGCGACCGCAGCCGACCAGGCCGAGGAGAGCCGGGCCGAGAGCGCTGCCGCGAGGGGTTGACCGCACGTGGTGGAGTGGCTTCGAGACGGTCGCAGAGCGACCTCCTCAGCCAACGGGGGCGGGTGACCTCCCAGCCAGCCGGGGCGGATCGCCTCCTCAGCAAGCGGTGGTGGGTGACCTCCTCAGTCAGCGAGAGGCACGGGCCGCGACCGGGCTCAGCCCCCGGTCGTGCCGAGACGCTCGGCGACGTCCGTCAGGGCCTCGGCCCCGACGATGTCACCCCCGAGGAGCGGCAGCTCCACGATCGGGACGTCCGGCAGGTGCCGGTCGAGGACGGCGAGGTGCTCTGCTTCCTGCTCGCGCCGCGCGAGGAGGAGCGGACCACCGTCGGCGGGGGAGCGCTTGTTGACGACGAGCCCCGCGACGTCGACACCCGTGCGCTCTAGCTGCGCGTGCAGCTCGACGGTCTCGAGGACCGGCAGCCGCTCGGCGGTGAGCACGATGAGGAAGGCCGTGCGCTCGGAATCCCGGAGGAGCTCACGCAGCCGGGTGAAGCGCTGCTGCCGGCGCACGAGGATCCGTCGGATCTCCTGATCGCGGCGACCACGCCGGTCGGCGCGGCGCTCCCGTCCGCCGTCGCCGAGCACGCGGGCCGCCGGATCGTCCTCGTCCCCGCCCAGACCGCGCAGGGCGGCGCCGAAGCTCTCCGAGCGGTCCTGTCGCCGCAGCAGCCCCTCCGTCCACGCCGACATCGTCTCCGGCAGGGACATCAGCCGGCTCGTGTGACCGGAGGGAGCGGTGTCGAAGACGACGAGGTCGTACCTCCCTTCGGCCTCCTCCACGGTCTCGGCCACCCGCTCGAGTACGGCCGCCTCGTGGGTGCCGGGTGCATCGCGGGCGAGGTCGAGGTGCTTGGCGATCTCACCCGAGAGGTGCTCGGGCATGAGCCGTCGCATCGTCGCCCCGACGGCGGCGAGGTGCTCGTCGGTCGTCCGCGCGGGATCGATCTCCACGCCGTCGAGCAGCGGTGCGAGAGAGACGATCTCGTCACCGACCGGGCGGTCCCACAGGTGCCCGAGGTTGTGCGCGGGGTCGGTGGAGACGACGAGGGTGCGCCGCCCCCGTCGCGCGGCGGCCAGCGCGAGTGCGGACGCGATACTCGTCTTGCCCACGCCACCCTTGCCCCCGACGAAGAGCACTCGTCGGTGGTCGATCGTGTCTAGCAGCAGCACGAGAACTGATCGAGCGGTGAGCGGTCCATGCCCATGCGTGTGTGCCACTCGTGGACGCGGTCGTACATCACCGGCAGCAGCTCGGCGGTGTAGTAGCTCGCCGGGTTGGGGACACCGAGGGCCTCCGAGAGCACGAGCATCATGAAGAGGTCGTCCTCCTCCTGCCGGGCCCGGGCGAAGGTCTGCCGGTAGGGGGCGTAGTAGAACTCCTTCAGCCCCGCCGAGACGCTCTCGAGCCAGGTCATGCCGACCTCTCCGACGACGTGCTCTCCTGCTCGACCTCGTCGTCATCGACACCCTCGCCTCGCCGGGCCCGGTTCATCGCGGCCAACGACTCGATGATCACCCACACGGCCGCGACGAGGATGATGACGTCGAGGACGAGCAGCAGCCAGTTCTCGTCGCGGTAGAAGGTCCCGAGCTGGACGAAGAGCGCGTAGACGGTCATCACGAGGACGAAGATCATCGGCAGGACGACCGGGAGGATGCCGCGCTTCTTGCGCAGCAGCATCACCGCGAGGATCCCGAGGGTCAGCCCGGCGAGCAGCTGGTTGGTCGTCCCGAAGAGCGGCCAGATGAGCATGCCGCCCGAGCCGTCGGCCCCGGCACCGAAGGTCAGCGCCAGCGCGACGCCGACGGCGATGAGGGTCGACACGGCCTTGCCGAGGGAGACGCCGATGACCTCGCCCGCCTCCTGGACGACGAAGCGCTGGAGGCGGATCCCGGTGTCCATCGTCGTCGCGGCGAAGAGGACCGCCATCGTCGCGAGGACGGTCGCGCTGAGGGAGGTCGGCAGGCCCAGGCCCTGGTTCATCAGCGCGCCACCGCCCTCGACGAAGGCGCCGACACCGCCGTCGTTGAAGGCGGTGTAGACCGCCTCCCAGTCGGCGAGGGTGCGGAATCCGGCGGTCGTGGCGATGATCGCGCCGAGCGCGAGCAGCCCCTCACCGACCGCGCCGAAGTAGCCGACGAAGCGGGCGTCCGTCTCCTTGTCGAGCTGCTTCGAGCTCGTCCCCGAGGAGACCATGCCGTGGAATCCCGAGATCGCGCCGCAGGCGATGGTGACGAAGAGCAGCGGCACGATGCTCGGCGTGCCCTCCGGCACGTTGTCGTTGAAGGCCGGGGCGACGGTGTCGCGCGCGGCGAAGAGCACCGAGCCGTAGAGGAGCCCGAGGCCGACGAAGAGCTGCAGACCGTTGATGTAGTCGCGCGGCTGGAGCAGCACCCACACCGGCAGGATCGACGCGATCGCCGCGTAGACGAAGAGGATGATGATCCAGACCGCCGTGTTGGGCAGACCCAGGACGGTCTCGGGCATCTCGATCGGCACGCTGTCGCCGATGAGGATCAGGGTGTACAGCGCGACGACACCGACGACGGAGACGACGGCGAGGTTCCACTTCAGGCGGTAGATCGCCTGCCCGACGAGCAGCGCGACGAGGATCGCACCCCACGTGGGGATGACGGCCGTGGGCGTGTCCACGAGCAGGCCGGCGATGACGACGGCGAAGGCCGCGTTGACCATGAGCAGCAGCAGGAAGATCACGACGAGGAAGAGGTTTGCCCCGCGTGCGCCGATGTACCTCCCCGACAGGGCGCCCATCGACTTGCCCTTGTTGCGCACCGAGGCCCACAGCGCACCCATGTCGTGCATGCCCGCCATGAAGACGGTCCCGATCGTCACCCAGAGGAAGGCGGGCAGCCAGCCCCAGATCACCGCCACCGCGGGGCCGACGATCGGGGCAGCGCCGGCGACGGAGGTGAAGTGGTGGCCCCACAGCACGTACTTGTTCGTCGGGACGTAGTCGACCCCGTCCGTGAGCTCGTGGGAGGGCGTCACGAACTCCGCGTCCAACCGGTACACCCGGGCGGAGAGATACCTCGAGTAGAGGAGGTATCCGGCGAGGATCATGGCGACGCCGATGACGGCGAGGAGGACCGAGTTCATCATTGACTCCCGATACGGACGTGGCGTGCGAGCGTCTCCAGACGGTACTCGCTCGTCAGCGGTGGGTGGGGGACGCGAAGGGGGGTGCCGGGCCGCAGCCCGACACCCCCCTTCGCGTGGGTGGAGCTACTCCTCGCCGGTCTGCTCCCGGAGGGCCCGCGCCGCCTGCTGGGCGACGTCGTCGGCGGACACGGAGGAGGTCACCTGACGGGCCGCGCGCGACGGTCCCGAGCCACCGGACTGGAGCTGCGGCAGCAGCTGGGCCATGAGCAGCGTGGACAGCGCCGAGCTGTCGCCGCCGCCGGAGTCGGTGTGCACGATGACCGGCCGCGGGGCGTGGTCGGCGAGGGAGGCTCCGACGTCGAGGCGACGCCGCGCCAGCTCGTAGCCGAGGACCGCGCGGTTGTCGCGGTAGGCCGTGGCCAGCTGCTCCTGCGCCTTGGCCTCACCCTGTGCCGCCACGAGGTTCGTCCGCGCGCGGGTCTCGATGTCGTACCGGACGCGCTGCGCCTCGGTCTCGCGCTCCTCGAGCATCTGGGCGACGTCCTTGCGTGCCTTGTTCAGCGAGGCCTGGACCTCGACGACCTTGGCGTCGCGGACCTTCTTGGACCGCTCCATCTCCATGAGCAGGGTGTCGATGCGGCGCTTGCGCGTCAGCTCCCACTCCTTCTCGTAGGCGACGAGCTCCTTGGCGACCCGCTCACGGGTCGCGAGGTGCTCCCGGTACTGGTCGGGCAGCTGCACGTCGGGGATGTTGCAGCCCATGATCTGCACGCCATAACGGGTGAGCTGCCGGTTGAGCAGCTCCTGCATGTCCTTGACGTCGCTGCCGCGCAGGTCGTAGGCCTGCTCCGTGCGCACCTGGCGGCTGCGCTGGCGGATCGCGTCCTGCACCGAGTTGGAGAGGACGAGGTCGAAGTTGCCGGCGCCGATCGTCTGCACGAAGCGGATCGCGTCGACGATGCGGAAGCGGAGGAAGAACTCGATCGACTTCAGCGGCACGTTCTCGTGCGTCGGCGAGCTGAGCACCGGTGCGGTGTAGGGGATCTCGGTCGTGACGTCGACGACGTAGGCGACCCGGGCCCAGGGGTGCCACAGGTAGTGGCGGCCGGGGGAGAGGCCGGGACCGGAGATGGCGCCGAACTTCGTCAGCACCCCGATCGTGCCCTCCTCGATCTCGACGATCGACGAGCGCCACCACCACAGCGCCGACAGGGCGAAGGAGAAGACGGCGACGAAGATCGCCAGCCCACCGAGGGCCCCGTGGCCGGAGGCCGCGAGGAAGATCCCGCTGAGGAGGGCCCAGATCCCGAACCAGATGAGCGAGGTCCAGGTGAGACCGCGCCGGTCCTTGGGGATGACGACGGGGACGACCGAGCCGGAGTCGCCGCCACGGAGGTAGCGCGCGACATCGCCCCACCCGGAGACGACCTCCTTGATCGAGCTCATCCCCTGACCGCGCACGTTGCGGACGGCCTGCTCCATCATCTGATCACTCACGGCGCTCACCCTCGTCCATCACGTCGTCCTCCACGGCCGGCCCCGCAGGTGGTGCCGGTGGACCGGCGCCCGGGGGTGGCGGCGGTTCGGCCGGGCTCTCGGGCACGTCCGGTACGGCGTGCCGCGGGGTGGTCTCCGACGAGACCTCCCCGAGCTGGGCGGAGACGCTGTCATCGGTCACCGACTGACGGATCTCGTCGAGACGCTGCTCGCCCTCGACGTCGATGTCGGTCTCGGAGGCAGGGAGGATCTCGACATCGGTCTCTTCGGGGGCCTGGAGCAGGTCCTCGATCTCGCTCTCGCGGGAGGAGACCCGCTCGGCGATGTCGCTCTGGCGCGCACGGATCGCGGCCATGTCCTCGGTGGAGAAGAGCTGCTGGTCCTGACCGCCCACGAGCTGACGGGCGATCTGCAGGTAGTCCACGCCTTCGGACTCCTCACCGACCCGCACGATCTGCGGGAGGGAGTCGGAGACCGCCTCCATCTTGTCCAGCATGTCCTGCTGGTAGCGGTAGTCGAGGATCTCCGGCGCGAGAGCCGCGCTCAGCGCGCGGATGTCGAGGGCCTGGGCCTCGAGCAGCGCCGCATTGGC
>DXAR01000094.1 GCA_019116945.1 Candidatus Janibacter merdipullorum
AGCCGACGACGCGGTCCTCGGTGGCGCCGACGGGCAGCTCGACGAGCCGGGCTGGTCGGACCGTGCCGTTCCCGGCGTGCGGGCCGTCCGGGCAAGCCTCTGCCCGGTCGGGGTCGCAGCCGAAGCGGCAGCCGTCCGCGACGTGCTGCTCGGGCAGCACCGAGGCGAGGGCCCGCACGGCGGTCGACTTGGCGGTGCCCTTCTCTCCGCGCACGAGCACGCCGCCGATCTCGGGGGAGATCGCGCTGAGCAGCAGTGCGGTCGTCAGCTCGTCCGCACCGACCAGTGCGGTGAAGGGGAAGGTGGGAGTGGCGCTCTCGCCGGTCCGGTTCACGGGCTGCCTCCTGGCGAGTGTCCGCGCTCGCCGTACGACCACGTCGGGCGGGTTCGCACCGACGGGCGCAGGCCGATCTCCTGGCTGAGCCCTCTCGGGCCTCACAGTGGCGGGACCGCTCCGGATCTGCACCGGATTCCTCGGCTGGCTGCGCCGGCGTGATCATCTCACAGGGGCGGTGGGCCTAGTGTGGGCGTCCGTGATCGACGTCGTGGGTATCGGGGACGACGGGTGGGCTGGCCTGGACGAAGGGCGGCGCGCCCTCATCACGGGTGCGAGCACCCTGATCGGTGGAGCCCGGCACCTCGACCTCGTGGCCGACCACGTCGGCCCTGCGGCCACGCTCGTGCCCTGGCCCTCCCCCCTTCGCCCTGCGGTGCCGGGACTCGTCGAGGAGCACCCCGACTCCGTCGTCCTCGCCAGCGGTGACCCGCTGTGCTCCGGCATCGCCACGACCCTCGTCGACGTGCTCGGCCCGGACGAGGTCCGCATCCACCCCGCCATCGCCAGCGACGCCCTCGCCCGGTCCCGGCAGGGCTGGTCCGCGGAGGAGACGGTCGTGGTCACGACCGTCGGGCGTGACCTGCGCGCGGTGCTGCCGCACCTCGCGCACGGCGCGCGTCTCGTCGTTCTGCTCTCCGGCGGAGGAGACCCGGCCCGGCTGGCCGCTCTGGTCACCGAGCACGGCTGGGGCGCAACGACGCTCACCGCTCGGTGGCACCTCGGCGGACCCGACGAAGGGGCTCGCTCCGCGCGAGCAGCCGACTTCGCTGGGGAGACCGCAGACCTCGTGCTCGCCTGCCTGGACGTGCGCGCCGACGACCCGTCCGCCACCGCGGGCACGGCGGGACCGGTGCCCGGTCGACCCGAGGACTTCATCGACCATGACGGTCAGCTGACCAAGCGGGACGTCCGCGCGAGCGGTCTGGCCCGGCTGCGGCCGACGCCCGGTGCACACCTGTGGGACCTCGGCGCCGGCAACGGCTCGGTCGCCCTCGAGTGGTGCCTCGCGGCGGAGCGCACCACGGTCACCTGCGTCGAGCGCGACGGCACACGCGCGCAGCGCATCCGCGACAACGCCGCCGCCCTCGGCCTCGCCGGGCGGGTGGAGGTCGTCGTCGAGGACACCGCGACGGTCGACCTCACCGCGCTCGCGGAGCCCGACGCCGTCTTCGTCGGGGGTGGCCTCGATGCGGACCTACTCGACCGGGCGTGGGGCTCCCTTCGGCCCGGCGGCCGGCTCGTCGCCCACGCCGTGACCCTCGAGGGGGAGTCCGCCCTCCTCGCCGCCCACCCCACCACCGATGGCGAGCTGACCCGGCTGAGCGTCGAGCGGGCCGTCCCGCTCGGCCGGTTCCTCTCGTGGACGCCCGCCCGCACCGTCGTCCAGCTCGCCGCGATCAAGGACCCGACATGACCGTCCACTTCATCGGCGCCGGCCCCGGCGCCGCCGACCTGCTGACCGTCCGCGCGACGCGACTCCTCGCCGCGAGCCCGGTGTGCCTCTACGCCGGGACCTACCTCGACGCCGCGGTCCTCGACCACTGCCCGGAGGGGGGCCGGCTCGTCGACACCCAGGCTCTCGACCTCGACGCGATCACCGCCGAGATCGTCGCCGCCCACGAGCGCGGCGAGGACGTCGCCCGCCTGTGCTCCGGCGACCCGTCCGTGTACTCCGCCATCGCCGAGCAGACCCGACGCCTCGACGCGGCCGGCGTGCCCTGGGACATCACCCCGGGCATCGCCGCCTACGCCGCGACCGCCGCCCGGCTCGGGCGGGAGCTCACCGTGCCCGAGGTCGCGCAGTCCGTGGTGCTCACCCGGGCACAGCGCGACTCCACTGCCATGCCGTCGGGGGAGAGCCTCGAGGCCTTCGCCGCGACGGGCTCGACCCTCGTGCTGCACCTCGCGATCCGCCGGACCCGCGAGCTGACCGCCCGCCTCGCCGAGCACTACGGCGCCGACTGCCCGGTCGCCGTCGCCTACCGCGTCGAGCAGCCCGAGGAGATCCTTCTGCGGGGCACGCTCGCCGACATCGCCGACCAGGTGGAGGACCGCGACCTGCGCCAGGCGGCGATCATCGTCGTCGGCTGGGCCCTGCGCGCGGAGGACTTCGTCGAGTCCCACCTCTACTCCTGCCGCCGCGTGGCCGCCCTCGGTGACGGGCAGCACATCCCATCGGGCCCCGGGCTTCGCTAAAGTCGCGTCAGCCATCGCCTCACAATGAGGAACCCGGTGAGAGCCCGGGACGGTCGCGCCACTGTGAGCGGGTCTTCCGCGAGTCAGGAACTCAGGGCGATGGCGGTACTGCCGGGACGCGTCATCCCGGAGAGAGCGAGCATACCGTGCACATCGCCGAGGGCTTCCTGCCACCGGTCCACGCCGCCGCGTGGACCGTCGTGGCCGCCCCCTTCGTCATCCACGGCACGAGAAGTGCCGCCCGGATCGTCCGGGACAACCCGGGAGCCCGCCTGCTGCTCGGCGCAGCCGGAGCCTTCACCTTCGTCATGTCGGCGATCAAGCTCCCGTCCGTCACAGGGTCGAGCTCGCACCCCACGGGCACCGGGGTGGGCGCGATCATCTTCCGACCACCGGTCATGGCGATGCTCGGCACGATCGTGCTGCTCTTCCAGGCACTGCTCCTCGCCCACGGCGGCCTGACCACGCTCGGGGCCAATGTCTTCTCCATGGCCGTCGTCGGCCCCTGGGCCGGGTACGGCGTCTTCCGGCTCCTCGCCGTGGCGCCCTTCGCCGTCCGGGTCTTCACCGGTGTCGCCCTGGCCAACCTGGCCACCTATGTCACGACCGCCACCCAGCTCGCGATCGCCTACCCCGAGGGTGGCTTCGTCGAGGCGTGGGCCCGGTTCCTGTCGGTCTTCGCCGTGACGCAGATCCCGCTCGCGATCGTCGAGGGTCTCGTCGGTGTCCTGCTCGTCAGCGCCCTCATCGCTTGGGCGCGCCCCGAGATGGAGGACCTCGACGTCGTCCCGGCGGAGAAGGAGGCCACCCATGCGTGAGTCCACCCAGGTCATCGGACGCATGGGCGTCGCCATCATCGTCGGCCTGATCGTCCTCGTCCTGCTCGTCGCGCTCGTCCTCGGCGGACGGGCCTCCGCCGGCGAGGACGAGCCCTTCGGCGGGGCAGATGCCACCGCCACCGAGCAGCTCGAGGAGGACGGTCACGAGCCGTGGTTCGAGCCGATCTACGAGCCCGCGGGCGGGGAGATCGAGTCCGGTCTCTTCGCGCTCCAGGCCGGCCTCGGGGGCATCGTCCTCGGCTACGTCTTCGGGCGCCTGCGCGGGCGTGCTGACCAGACTGGTACCCAGACCGAGAGCGCCGACACGAGCTCATGAGGCTCACCCTCGACGACGCAGCGTGGTCCTCCCCGTGGCGGACCCGCTCGACCCTGGAGAAGTCCCTCCTGTGCGTCGGGCTCCTCCTCGTCGCCGCGACGACGACCTCGCTCGTCGTCGCGGGCCTCGTCGGGGCGTGCGCGGTCGGGCTCACGGTGGCCGCCCGCGTGCCGGCCGGTGTGTGGCTCCGCTCGATGCTCGGCCCGGCCGTCTTCATCGCCATCGGGGGAGTGACCATCGCGCTCACCCTCGGCCCGGGTGACCTCACCACCTGGGGCCCGGTCGGTGTCGACGAAGGGAGTGCCTCCCGGGCCGCGCTCGTCGCCGGCCGGGCGCTGGCGGCCACGTCGGCGATGATCCTCCTCGCGGCGACCACCCCGATGGTCGATCTGCTCGCCGGGCTCCGCCGGGCGCGTGTGCCGGAGGTGGCGGTCGACATCGCGGCCGTGACCTACCGTCTGATCTTCTCCCTGCTCGACTCCGCCGCGGCGATCTCGGCCGCCCAGACGGGCCGGCTCGGGTACGCGAACGGCCGTGCCGCCCGCCGCTCGGTCGGACTGCTCTCCGCGGCCGTCCTCGTCCGGGCGTGGGACCGGGCTCGCCGTCTCGAGGAGGGTCTCGCCGGTCGCGGTGGGGTGAGCACCGTGCCGCTCGTACCGGCGAAGACGGTGTCGACCCCCTTCGTCCTCCTCGGTGGGGCGCTCGTGCTCTCGCTCGCGGGGCTCTCTCTCCGGGCGGCGCTGGCATGAGCCACCGCCTCGGCTCCTGGACGCCGCCGGACGATGCCGACACCGCCCTCGCGCTCCGCGGTGTGCACGCCGGCTACCCCGGGACCCCGAGCGTGCTCGACTGCGTCTCGCTGACGGTCGGGGTCGGCCAGCGGGTGGCGCTCCTCGGGGCGAACGGCTCGGGCAAGACGACGCTGCTCCGGGTGCTCGCCGGTGGGATCGAGCCCGACGAGGGCTCGGTGATCTCCGGCGGTCGTGCCCTGCGCCACGACCGACGAGGGCTGACCGCCCACCGTCAGCAGGTCCAGCTGGTGACGCAGGACCCCGACGACCAGCTCTTCAGCGCAGACGTCCGGTCCGACATCGCCTACGGCCCGACCAACCTCGGCCTCGCCGAGGACGTCATCGCCGCGCGGGTCGACGAGGCCCTCGCCGTGCTGTCCCTCACCGACCTGGCCGAGCGACCGGTCCACAGGCTCTCCTTCGGGCAGCGCAAGCGGGTCGCCGTCGCGGGAGCATTGGCGATGCACCCGACGGTCCTGCTGCTCGACGAGCCGACCGCCGGGCTCGACCCCGCGGGGACGGAGGAGATGCTCGCAGCGATCGCCGCCCTCGAGGCCCACGGCACGACCCTCGTGCTGTCGACCCACGACGTCGACCTCGCCTGGCGCTGGGCCGACGAGGTGGCGCTCGTCGTCGACCGGGTCGTCCACCAGGGCGAGGTCACCGATGCGCTCACCGATGCCGATCTCGTCCGGGCCGCGCGGCTGCGGCCGCCGTGGTCGGTCGAGGTGCTCCACCACCTGGGCATCGACCCGGCGACTGCGGGCTGGCCGCGCACGACCGAGCAGGTGGCCGCGGCGGTGCGCGACCACGCGACTGCGCACAGCCGCTGACCGGGCCCGGCCCCGTCAGCCCGTGATGACCTCGGCTGCCCCGTCCCCCTCGGCACCCGGTCGGGGCTCCGGGCCGACGACGTCGAAGAGCATCGCGGTGAGCTGGCCGTCCCGCTCGATGTGCCGACGGTGCAGACGCAGCCGCCGGGGGAGCAGGGGCTTGCCGGCGCCGAGCACGACGGGAGTCTGGTGGATCCACACCGTGTCGAGGAGGCCGGCGTCGGCGAACTGACCGGCGAGGTCGCCGCCGCCGACGATCCAGATGTCCTCGCCGTCGACGACCTCGAGGATCTGCGCGTGCAGGTCACGGACGTCACCGGCGAAGGAGGTCACCCCCGTCGGCAGGTCGAGGTCGCGATGGGTGACGATCCACGACGGCTGCGTGTACGGCCAGGCGAACTCCTGACCGTCGCGGGTCAGCTCACGATGGACCCAGGCGTAGGTGTTGGCCCCGGAGACCACGGCGCCGACATTCGCGATGAAGTGGTCGTAGTCGAGGCTGTCCCCGTCGCCGTACCGACCCTCGGGGTCGTCGTCGTGGCCGGGCGTCGTGAAGAGCCAGGAGAGGCTCTCCTCGTCGTCGGCGATGAAGCCGTCGAGGCTGGTCGCGGTGCAGTAGATGGTGGCCATGGTCACGATGGTGGCAGCGGGTACCGACAACGCTCCCGCCAGAGGTTACCCTTCGGTAGCACCACACGTTCTGCATCTGTCGAAGGGTCGTCATGAATCGTTCTCTGCGCGTCGCCTGGACCGTCGCCACCGCGAGACGACGCGGGTCCGTGGACCCCGGCGAGCCCGCCACCCTGCGGCTCCGGGTGCTGCCCAACGACATCGACTTCGCGGGCCACATGAACAACGGCGTGTACTTCACGATGGCCGACCTCGGGCGCATCGACCTCGCCATCCGGTCCGGGTGGGCGCGGGCCCAGGTGCGTCACCGGGTCTCGCCCGTCGTGATGCAGGAGACGATGACCTTCCGCACCTCCCTCGGTCCGGGGCAGGCCTACGAGCTGCAGAGCGTCATCGCCGGCTGGGACCGGGTCAGCGTCTTCTACGAGCAGCGCTTCGTCGTCGACGGTCAGGTGTGCGCGCAGACGATGGTGCGGATGCGCTTCCTCCAGAAGGGGAAGGGCGTCGACACCGACCGCCTGTGGCAGCTCCTCGGTGTCGACCCGCCGCCATCACGGATCCCGGAGTGGGCGAAGGGGTGGGGAGACGGCGCCCGGCTCCCGTCGCCCCGCGAGGACGCCACCGCGGGGGACCCGCCCTTCTGGAGCACCCCCGCTGGCTGAGGTGCGAGCGCCCCCTGGGGCGCGAGCCTCGAAGCCCGCCTCACCCCACCGAGCGCGGCGTCCACACCCACCCGTCGTCGGTCACCCGCGTGCTCGAGGCACCGATGACGACGAGACAGCCCATGTCGACGGTCTCGACGTCGAGCTCGCCGAGCGTCGTCACGACGGACGACTCCTCGTCGCGGCCCACGTGCCGGGCCACGACGACGACGCGCTCCGGGCCGACGGCCTCGACGAGCAGGTCGCGTGCGGCACCGAGCGTATCCGGGCGGGAGCGGGAGCGCGGGTTGTACAGCGCGAGGGTCACGTCCCGGGTTGCCAGAGCGGTGAGCCGGCCGGCGAGCGCCTCCCACGGCTTGAGGTTGTCGCTGAGGTTGACGAGCGCGTGGTCGCCCCCGAGGACAGCGCCGACGAGAGCGCTGGCCGCGTGGGCGGCGGTGACGCCCGGGACGACCTGCACGGGCACCTCGGCGTACCCAGGGTCCTCGGCCACGGCGGCCTCCCGCGACTCGAAGAGCGCCGTTGCCATCCCGAAGACCCCGGCATCGCCGCCGGACACCAGCGCGACGTCACCGCCCTCGCGAGCGAGGTCGAGCGCGAGGCGTCCGCGGTCGAGCTCGACGGAGTTGCCAGAGGAGTGCCGGGTCAGGCCCTCCCGCTGCGGCACCCGGGCGACGTAGGGCGCGTAGCCGACGACGTGGTCGACCTCGGCGAGCGCCTCGCTCGCCTCGGGGGTGAGCCAGCGGTCCGGTCCGGGGCCCAGCCCGACGACGTGGACCGTTCCCACCCCCTCGTTCCCTGAGGTGTGAGGCCGTCCGCGGCCGAGCCTCGACGTGTCGTCCTCGTCCGACGCCGTGAGTCGAGCGAAGTCCGCGGCCCGGCCGGCCGCGTCGTCCCGCAGCCCCTCGCCGGGGACGACGACGAGCGACATGTAGGGCACGCGCCCCTCCTCGACGTCGGCGGCGGGCATGACGAGCTCGGCTGCGCCCGAGGCCCGCTCGACGTATACGGCCCGCTCGAGCATCCCCGCCTGGCGCAGCGCCTCGCGGACACCGACGAAGGTCCGGCCGAGCTTCATGATGATCGCCGCGTCGGTGTCGGCCAGACGCCGGGCGAGCTCGGGGACGGACAGCGTCCCGGGCAGCACGGTCAGGGTGTCCTCGTGCCGGCAGAGGCCCGTGGCGACGGCTGCGGTCGCGGCGGACAGCGAGGTGATCCCGGGGACGACCTCGGTGGGGTAGCGCGGGCTGAGCCGGTCGTGGACGTACATGAATGACCCGAAGAAGAGCGGGTCCCCGACCGCGAGGACGACCACGGTCCGACCGGCCGCGAGGTGGGTCTCGAGCCGCTCGGAGCACTCGTCGTAGAAGTCCGCGAGCGCGCCGTAGTACCCCCGCGGATGCTCGGTCATCCCGGTCGTCACGGGGTAGCGCAGCTCCTCCTCGATGACCCCGTCGGGAATGAGGTCGGCGGCGATGGAGCGCGCCATCGACTGCTTGCCCGTGCCCGCGTGGTAGGCGATGACGTCGGCGGCGGCGATGAGTCGGGCGGCCTTGAGGGTGATCAGCTCGGGGTCGCCGGGCCCGATGCCGACGCCGTAGAAGCGGCCGCTCATGCGAGCTCGTCCGGGTCGGCCAGCGCGTTGAGCGCGGCGGCGGCCATGGCGGAGCCGCCACGGCGCCCGTGGACGACGAGCCAGGGGACGGGGCCCCCGGGCAGGTCGGCCTTGGCGAGCGCGACCTTGGACTCGGCGGAGCCGATGAAGCCGACGGGCATGCCGACGATCGCGGCCGGTCGGGGAGCGCCTGCGTGGAGCATCTCGAGCAGGTGGAAGAGGGCGGTCGGCGCATTGCCGATCGCGACGACGGCACCGTCGAGGCGGTCCGCCCACAGGGAGACTGCGGCCGCGGCCCGCGTGGTGTCCCAGGCGGTGGCGAGGCTCGGGACGCGCTCGTCGCGCAGGGCGCAGATGACCTCGTTGTCAGCAGGCAGGCGGCGCCGGGTGACGCCCGAGGCGAGCATGTTGCTGTCGGTGAGGACTGGCGCCCCGGAGAGCAGCGCCGTGTGTGCCGCGGTCGCGACCTCGGGGTGCGCCGCGATGTCGCGGGTGATCTCGACGTCCCCGGCCGCGTGGATGATCCGCACGGCCGCTGCATGGAGGCTGGAGGGGAGACCGGACAGGTCCGCCTCCTCGCGGATCATGCCGAAGGAGCGGCGGTAGATCTCCAGCCCGTCGGTGACGTAGTCGTAGCGCCGGGCGGGTTGACGAAGGGAGTCCATCAGGCCTTCTCGTGTTGTGCCGCAACGACATCCGCCGCGGAGGTGGGATTGAGCGAGGTCATGTGCGGGCGCGCGGGGTGGCCGCAGGCGCGGTCGCAGCCGATGACGTGGACGGCCGGCCCGGTCGGGTCGACGAAGGGCGCCGCCTCCCGGGCGAGGTCCCGGGTCGGGATCTCCGTCCTGCCGCACGACGGGGCTCCCGCGCAGGCGGTGAGCACCGCCCAGGGGGAGTCGGGGGTGGTTGCGAAACCGGCCTCGGCGAGCTCCGCCGCGTGCGCGGCACCGCCCTGGATGAGGATCGACCGCCACGGGGTCACGACCACGGTGGCCGACGTCAGGTTTCGAGGCTCCGGCCCGGGGGGCCGTCGCACCTCAACCAACGCCGTCGCCATCGTCGGCGTGAGCAGGCCGAGCGGCACGAGGGCGAGGAGGTCCTCGGCCGTCGGCCCGGGAGCAGGTGGCTCGGCCGGCGTGCAGGCGAAGGGGGAGCCCCCCGGCAGGAGACCAGCACGCACCTCCTCGGGCAGGTCGGCGACGTTCCACGTCCGGTCGTCCGTGCGGGCGGCGAGGAACCGTCGCGCCACGTCGAGCGCCACCCTCGGTGCCTCGGCGCGGGAGACCGCCACGGAGCGCCCGTCGACGACGACGCGGGCGCTGCCTTCGAGGCTCGTCCCTCGCGCCCCGGGCAGCGACTCGTCCACGACCGCGACGTCGAAGGGCTCGGCGAGGACCGGGCCGTCCGGTCCGCCGACGGCGAGCAGGAAGCGTCCCGGCAGCCCGGCCAGCGACGGGTCGGCGAGGAGCCCCGCATCGAGTGCGGCCACGAGGTCGTCGAGCCCGGCGTCCGGGTCGGCCACGATATTGCGCGCCTTGTCGTGGGCACCCGAGGGGATGAGCCCGAGGTCGTCGATGGCGCCGATGAGCTCCCGGGGGAGCGGCTCCGGCAGGCCGCGCAGCTGGAGGCTGCCGCGCGAGGTCAGCGTGAGCGTCGGGTCACCGAAATGCCCTGCGAGAGCGGAGATCTCCGTCAGCGTGGTGACGTCCACCCGACCGCCGGGCATCCGCAGCCGCACCATCGCCCCGTCCGCCGAGACGAAGGGGGAGAGCAGCCCCGGGCAGCGGTCAGCGCCGTCACGGGAGCGCGAGGGGGTGGTCACGGCGCAGCAGCCTACGAGGTCGCGGCACCCGCCGGCCGCACCATGTCAGTGCTTGAAGTGGACGAAGACCCGTCCGAAGTTCTTGCTGTCCTTCTCCACCCGGTGGTAGCGCGCCTTGATGTCCTTGCGCTCGAGGAAGCGCAGGACGCGTTTCTTCAGCTGGCCGCTGCCCTTGCCGGGGATGATCTCGACGATCTTGGTCCGCGTGCGCTCGGCCTCGTCGATGACGTCGTGCAGCGCGCGGTCGATGTCGCTGCCCTTGTTGTAGATGTCGTGGAGATCGAGCTTGAGCCGCATGGGCGCTCCCGGGTCGGGTGATCCGTCATGGCCGCTGGTGGCGCACCACCCTACGGTGCCGGGTCCGTCCGGAGGCGGCTAGGCTGACGCCGGCCGAGCAGGTCGGAACCCGGTGCGATTCCGGGACGGTCCCGCCACTGTGAGCGACACGTCGCGAGTCAGACACGTCTGCTCGGCTGGCCCGGACGAGACCGTGCGGGTCCCTCCCTTCGACCGCGGGGCGCGGATCCCCGCCCAAGGAGCCCACGACGTGACGACCGTCGCTCTGCTGTCCACCTCCGACACCGACCTGCTCAGCGCCCGGGCGGCCACCGCCGCTGGCGCCGACTACGTCGTCGGCAACCCCTCCCGCCTCACCGACGAGCAGATCGCCGAGCGAGTCGCCGGCGCGGACATCGTCGTCGTCCGCTACCTCGGGAGCCCGCAGGGCCTCTGGGAGGGCTTCGCCGACCTGCGCGCGGCGAGCACCCCGCTCGTCGTCCTCGGCGGCACCCAGGAGCCGGACGCCGCCCTCATGGAGCTCTCCACTGTGGCGCCCGGGATCGCAGCCGAGGCGCACCGTTACCTCGCGGAGGGCGGCGCGGACAACCTCACCCAGCTGCACGCCTTCCTCGGGGACACGGTGCTCCTCACCGGTGAGGGCTTCGAGGCGCCGCAGGAGCTGCCCCAGTGGGGCGTGCTCGAGCGCGATGAGCCCGCCGCCCTCGACGCCGCCACGCGTCGCCCGCGGGTCGGGGTGCTCATCTACAAGGCGCAGTACGCCGCCGGCAACACCGCCTACGCCCACGCCCTCGCCGACGCGATTGACGCCGCCGGCGGGCAGGGCGTGATCATTCACTCCGCCTCGCTCCGCGACGCCCCCGACGGTCTCCTCGAGCACCTCGGGACCCTCGACGCGCTCGTGACGACCGTGCTCGCCGCGGGCGGGACCAAGCCGGCCACCGCCGGGGCCGGCGAGGACGACGAGGCCTGGGACGTCGAGGCGCTCGCTGCCCTGGACATCCCGATCCTCCAGGGGCTCTGCCTCACGTGGGGCCGCGCCGACTGGGAGGAGAGCGACGACGGCATGAGCCCGCTCGACGTCGCCACCCAGGTCGCCGTCCCCGAGTTCGACGGTCGCTTGATCACGGTCGCCTTCTCCTTCAAGGAGTTCGACGACGAGGGGCTGCCGCACTACGTCGCCGACCCAGAGCGCGCCGCCCGCGTCGCCGGCATCGCCGTCAACCACGCGCGCCTTCGCTCGACGCCCGTGTCCGAGCGCAAGATCGCGGTCGTCCTCTCGGCCTACCCGACGAAGCACGCCCGGCTCGGCAATGCCGTCGGGCTCGACACCCCGGTCTCGACCATCCGCCTGCTGCGTGAGATGCGCGAGGCGGGGTACGACCTCGGCGAGGGTTTCGTCGGCATGGACCCGCTGCCGGATGTCGAGGGCGAGGCGCCCGACACGACCTGCGGCAATGCCCTCGTCCACGAGCTCATCGCCGCCGGCGGCCAGGACGAGGAGTGGCTGACCCAGGAGCAGGTCGAGGGTGCGCAGGTGCGCATCACCGCCGACCGCTACGCCGAGTGGTTCGGCCGGCTGCCGCAGGGGCTCCAGACGACGATGACCGAGCACTGGGGCGAGGCGCCCGGCGAGGTCTTCGTCGACACCACCCGTGACGCGAAGGGAGAGATCGTCACCGCGGCGCTCGTCCGCGGCAATGTCGCGCTCCTGATCCAGCCGCCGCGCGGCTTCGGCGAGAACCCCATCGCGATCTACCACGACCCCGACCTGCCGCCGACCCACCACTACCTCGCGACCTACCGGTGGATCGAGGAGGACTTCGGCGCACACGCCGTCGTCCACGTCGGCAAGCACGGCAACCTCGAGTGGCTCTCGGGCAAGAACCTCGCGATGTCCGCCTCGTGCGGCACCGACGCCGCGCTCGGCAACCTCCCGCTGATCTACCCCTTCCTCGTCAACGACCCCGGCGAGGGCACCCAGGCCAAGCGGCGCGCCCACGCGACGATCGTCGACCACCTCGTCCCGCCGATGGCGCGGGCCGAGTCCTACGGCGACATCGCGCGCCTCGAGCAGCTGCTCGACGAGTACGGCAACGTCTCGGTCATGGACCCGGCCAAAGCGCCGGCCCTGCGTGGCGAGATCTGGCAGCTCATCCACGCCGCCCAGATGCACGTCGACCTCGGGCTCGAGGACGTCGACCTCGACGACGCGGAGGGCTTCGACGAGCTCGTCATGCACGTCGACGGCTGGCTCTGCGAGATCAAGGACGTCCAGATCCGCGACGGCCTCCACGTCCTCGGCCAGGCGCCGGAGGGGGAGGAGCTCGTCAACCTCGTGCTCGCCGTCCTCCGCGCCGCGCAGGTCTTCTCCGGGCAGGTCGGCTCCGTGCCGGGTCTCCGGGCCGCCCTCGGCCTCGTGGAGGACGCCTCCTCCAACGAGACCGACGCAGTCGAAGGGCGCGCACGTCGCCTCGTCGAGGCCCTCGCCGAGCGGGACTGGGCCGCCGAGACAGCGAGCAGCGTTGTCGCAGAGGCGGAGCCGGAGCTGCCCGCGGAGACGGCCGCCGAGGTCTCGCGGGTCCTCGAGTTCGCCGCCACCCAGGTCGTGCCCCGGCTCCGGGCCACGGAGCGGGAGCTGCCGATGGTGCTCCACGCCCTCGACGGTGGCTACATCCCGGCCGGGCCGAGCGGATCCCCCCTTCGTGGCCTGATCAACGTGCTGCCCACCGGGCGCAACTTCTACTCCGTCGACCCCAAGGCCATCCCCTCGCGGCTGGCCTACCAGACCGGTTCGGCGATGGCCGAGTCCCTCCTCGAGCGCTACCGAGAGGAGACCGGTGAGCTGCCGCGCTCGGTCGGTCTGTCGATGTGGGGGACCTCCGCCATGCGGACCTCTGGCGACGACATCGGCGAGGTGCTCGCCCTGCTCGGCGTCACGCCGGTGTGGGACGAGCAGTCGCGCCGGGTCACCGGTCTCGAGCCGATCCCGCTCGAGGAGCTCGGCCGCCCCCGCATCGACGTGACGGTGCGGATCTCCGGGTTCTTCCGCGACGCCTTCCCGCACGTCATCGCTCTCCTCGACGACGCCGTCGAGCTCGTCGCCGGTCTCGAGGAGTCCGAGGAGGACAACCACGTCCGGGCCCACGCCGCGGCCGACCTCGCCGAGCACGGTGACGAGCGCCGCGCTCGCACCCGGATCTTCGGGTCCAAGCCCGGGTCCTACGGCGCCGGGATCCTTCAGGTCGTCGAGTCCGGCAACTGGCGCAGCGACGACGACCTCGCGCAGGTCTACACCCAGTGGGGTGGCTACGCCTACGGTCGCGACCTCGACGGCAAGCCGGCCTCCGAGGACATGGAGCGGACCTACCGCCGCATCCAGGTGGCTGCGAAGAATGTCGACAACCGCGAGTCGGACATCCTCGACAGCGACGACTACTTCCAGTACCACGGGGGCATGGTCGCGACCGTCCGTGCGCTGACCGGCTCCGAGCCGAAGGCCTACGTCGGGGACTCCACGTCACCCGACGCGGTGCGCACCCGCACGCTGCAGGAGGAGACCAACCGGGTCTTCCGCTCGCGCGTGGTCAACCCGCGGTGGATCTCGGCTATGCAGCGTCACGGCTACAAGGGAGCCTTCGAGCTGGCGGCCACCGTCGACTACCTCTTCGGCTTCGACGCGACGGCCAGCGTCGTCCACGACTGGATGTACGACCGGATTGCCAAGGACTACGTCCTCGACGAGACCAACCAGGAGTTCATGCGGCGGGCCAACCCCTGGGCCCTGCGCGGGATCGTCGAAAAGCTCACCGAGGCCGCCGACCGCGGTCTGTGGGAGGAGCCGGATGCCGAGGTCGTCGCCGCGATGCAGCAGGTGTACCTCGACATCGAGGGTGACCTCGAGGACGACGAGGAGTGAGCCTCGAAGGAGGGGGCGACCCCCGCTACGCGCGTCCCGTCCCCACGGTCGGGGACGTGAGCAGCGCCGCCCAGCGGCGGGAGGACCCCGCGGGCTGGGCGATGGGCGAGGCGGTGACCGAGGCCCTCGCGGCGGTGGTCGCCGGGCGGCGGGACATCCGTCGCTACCGTCCCGACCCGGTGCCGGAGGAGCTCCTCACCGAGGTGCTCGAGGCGGGCCATCGCGCGCCGAGCGTGGGGCACTCCCAGCCGTGGCGCTTCATCGTCGTCACCGACCCGGCGACGCGGGACCGGGCGGCGCACATGGCCGACCGGGCGCGCCTCGAGCAGGCGGAGCACCTCGCCTCCGAGCGGGCGGCGCGCATGCTCGACCTCAAGCTCGAGGGGCTGCGCGAGGCCCCGGTCGGGGTCGTCGTCGCCTGCGACCGGAGGACGCCGGCGAGCGGGGTGCTCGGACGCGCGACCTTCCCCGACGCGGACCTGTGGTCGTGCGCGACGGCGATCGAGAACATGTGGCTCACCGCTCGCGCCCACGGGCTCGGCATGGGGTGGGTGACGCTCTTCGACCCCGATGAGCTGGCCGACCTGCTCGGCCTGCCCGAGGGCGTCGTCACCCTCGGCTGGCTCTGCCTCGGCTGGCCCGACGAGCGCCCGCCGTCGCCCGGTCTGGAGCGGGCCGCGTGGTCGAAGAAGACCCCGATGTCCGAGATCGTCATGCGTGACCGGTGGCCGGCCGACGACGCCGCGCCGGAGCAGCCGGTCTCGCACCTGCGCGGCCCGGAGCCGGAGCGGCTCGTCACGGCCACCGATGCCGCCGACGAGCTGCTGTCCCCGCCGGAGTCGCTCGGTGTCCTCGACCGGGCGCTCAACCGGGTGCTCGCCGTCGGGGCCCAGGACGTCACCGGCGGCATGCTCGTCCTCGCCGGGGCCGACCACCCGGTGACGGACCTCGGGGTGAGCGCCTTCCCCGCGGCGACGACCGCCGACGTCCTCGCGGCGACCGTCGCCGGGACCTCGCTCGGGGCGGCCACGGCTGCCGGTGCCGGACTCGGGGTCGTCACGGCCGATGCCGGTGTGGCCCAGCCGATCTCGGGCGCCCACGATGCCCGGACGGCAGGGGAGCGGGGTGACCTCGCGACGACCGATGCCATGACCCTCGCCGACGTCGAGTCGTTGATCTCCGCTGGTCGCGAGATCGGCACCGAGGCGGCGTCCTCCGGCCTCGTCTGCCTCGGCGAGGTCGGCGTGGGCAACACGACGGTCGCCGCGGCCCTCGCCTGCGCCCTGCTCGATCTCGAGCCGCAGGACGCTGTCGGTCTCGGCTCCGGCTCGGACGCCGCGATGGTCACCCGTAAGCGGGACGTCGTCGCCGCCGCACTGGCCCGGACTGAGGGGGAGTCGGACCCCCTTCGCCTGCTGGCGGCCCTCGGCGGGCCGGAGATCGCCCTCCTCACCGGCGTGACGCTCGGGGCGACCGCGGTCGGGGCCCCGGTCGTCCTCGACGGGCTCGCCGGATCGCTGCCGGGGGTGCTCGCCTCCCGTCTCGAGCCGAGCACGCAGGGCTACCTCCTCGCCGGGCACGTGAGCCGCGAGCGGGCCCATGCCCTCGTCCTGCGCGAGCTCGGTCTCGAGCCGCTGCTCTCCCTGCGCCTCCGCTCCGGCGAGGGCGTCGGTGCCTGCCTCGCCGCCTCCCTGGTCCTCCAGGGCCTCGCCGTCCGCCGAGTCGCCGCCCGCACCCGCTGACGAAGGCTGGCTGAGGAGGTCGCCCCGCGACCGTCTCGAAGCCCTCAGGGGGTGAGCGCGTAGACGTCCATGACCCAGCCGTGCTCCTCGCGCAGCCGCGCCCGGAGCTCGACGATCTCCTCGATGACGTCGGCGAGGCGCCCGGAGCGCAGCTCCTGCTGCGGCATCCCGACGTAGGCGCCCCAGTGGATCGTCGTGTCGGGATGGGTGGCCGCGAGCTCCCGGCAGTGGAGGTGGCCGTCGAGCATGACGACGACGGTCCCGAGCTCCAGGCCCGCGGCCTCGGCGCGGGTCCACTCCTCGACGAGACGCCGGCCGGTCGTGATGTGCACCGGCTCACCGACGCGGTGGAGCACGACCCCGTGCGCGGCGGCGAGCGTCTGGAAGGCGGAGATCCCCGGGATGACCCGCACGGTCGTCGGGATGCGCTCACCGATCGCGTCGACGATGCGGATCGTGCTGTCGTAGAAGGCCGGGTCGCCCCACACGAGGAAGCCGACGACGGCCTCCGCGGGGAGCCCTTCGATGATCCGCACGTAGGCGTCGGTCCGGGCCGCGTGCCAGTCGCGCACCCCCTGCGCATACTCGGCGGAGTCACGGTCAGCGTCGGGTCCGCGCTTGGGGTCGGGGACGGTGACGAAGTCGTAGGCGTGGTCTCCGGGGATGAACCGGTCGCAGATCGCGCGCCGGACCGCGACGAGCTCGTCCTTGGACCCGCCCTTGTCCGCGACGAGGAAGACGTCGACCTCGGCGAGGGCGGCAGCCGCCTCGGCCGTCACGTGCTCAGGGGAGCCGGCACCGATGCCGATGACGTGGATGCGGCGGGGAACAGTCGTGCTCAACGGGTCTCCTGGGTCAGGGCGAGCAGGGCATCGACGTCGACGTGCGTCTCCAGGGCATCGGCGAGGATGTCGATCATCCCCTCACGACGTGCGGCGAAGGGAGGGGCCCCCGCGCGCGCGGACCATCGGGAGCCCGTCGCTGCGGCCACGTCGTCGAGCAGGGCGCGACGGAAGCCGTCGCACTCCAGCGTGCCGTGCCAGATCGAGCCCCGCACCGGCCCGACCGCGTGGCCCCCGGGGAAGTCCTCCCCACCGTCCGGATCCACCACGCCGTGGTGGATCTCGTAGCCCTCGACGGCATGCCCACGCCAGGTCCCGTGCGGCCGGGCGAGCACCTTGTCCTGCCGGAAGACGACGCGTCCCGGGAGGAGTCCGAGGCCGGGGGTCGTTGCGGCAGAGGCGCGCTCACTCCCTTCGACACCGTCGTCGACGATCTCGTCGAGGAGTATCTGGTAGCCACCGCAGATCCCGAGCACCGGCGCACCCCGAGCGGCCCGCTCGTGGACGACGTCCGCCAGCCCGGACCGGCGCAGCCACGCGAGGTCCGAGATCGTCGCGCGCGAGCCGGGCAGGACGAGCAGATCGGCCTCCCGCGCCGTGTCGACGTCCCTGGTCACCCGGACGTCCACGCCGGGCTCCGCGGCCAGGGCGTCGACATCCGTCGCATTCGAGGTCCGGGGCAGGCGCACGACCGCGACCGAGAGCCGCCGGTCCGCGACCACCCCGTCCTCGCCCTCGCCCCAGGCGCCCACCGAGAGCGCGTCCTCGGAGTCGAGCCACACGTCCCGGAGCCAGGGCAACACCCCGAGGGAGGGCATGCCGGTCCGTCGTGAGATCTCCGCCAGTCCCGGCTCGAGCACGGCGGCGTCCCCGCGGAACTTGTTGATGAGGTAGGCGGCCAGCAGTGGCCGGTCCTCGTCGGACACGAGAGCCCAGGTCCCGTAGAGGGACGCCAGCACACCGCCCCGGTCGATGTCGCCGACGAGCACAGTGGGCATCGAGAAGCGTTGTGCCAGACCGAGGTTGACGTAGTCCCCAGACCGCAGATTGATCTCCGCGGGTGATCCCGCCCCCTCGCAGACGACGAGGTCGTGCTCGGCGGCGAGCTCCTCGTGCGCGGCGAAGGCGGCCTGGGCGAGATGGGCTCGGCCGGTCGCGTACTCACCGGCCAGGAGCTCGCCGGCGGGCCGACCACGGACGACGACGTGTGCTCGTCGGTCGCTGCCCGGCTTGAGCAGCACGGGGTTCATCGCCGACGTCGCCGGGACCCCGGCCGCCTGCGCCTGCAGGTACTGCGCTCGACCGATCTCCGCGCCGTCCTCGCAGACCATCGAGTGGTTCGACATGTTCTGCGACTTGAAGGGCGCCACCGACAGCCCGCGTCGGGCTAAGACGCGGCACAGCCCCGTCACGACGAGCGACTTGCCCGCGTCCGACGAGGTACCGGTGATCAACAGCCCGCTCACGAGCCGACACTCTACGGATCCCCGATAGCGTGGTGCCGTGAGCCCGACGCACGTGCACCTCATCCGTCACGGGGAGTCGACGTGGAACCGTGACGGTCTGCTCCAGGGTGCCCACCGCGGGGTGAGCGAGGCGGTCCTCACCGACGAGGGACGGGCGGCCGCCGCCCGCGCCGGGCTCGCCCTCGGAGCCCGCCTCGGACCGCCCGGGGGCCACCGCGCCCTGTCCCTGTGGACGAGCGACCTCATGCGCACCCTCCAGACCGCCGAGATCATCTCCGTGGCCCTGCGGCCGAGCGGGTGGAGTGCGTCGGTGCGCGACGAGCCCGGCCTCCGCGAGCAGGCCCTCGGCGAGCTCGAAGGGGAGACGACCGCCTCCCTCCGTCCTCTGACCGTCCCGGAGGGCGAGCACATCAGCGAGATCCGCTGGGGCGGAGGGGAGTCCATGCAGGACGTCTTCGAGCGCGTCGGCGACTGGTTTGCACCCGCGCTCATCGAGCAGCCCGAGCACCTCATCGTCATCAGCCATGAGCACGCCATCCGCGCCTCGCTCGCCTGGCTGCGCTCCCACTCGCACCGCGACATCGACTGGGACGAGCCGCTCGCCCCCGGATCGGTGACGACCTTCGACGTCGTCGACTGAGCACTCACCGGCAGGTGCGCAGGCCGGCGACCACGTCCGGCCCGTAGACGTGCCCGACCCCCACCGGGGTCTCGATCGAACCGAGGAAGTCCGCCGCGCTGTGGACCCCGCTGACGACGGGCAGCCACGGCCGTCCGTCCCCCGGGGGCAGGACCACGTCGCGCACCGAGGCGTGGACGACCGGGTCGTCCGGGTTGGTCACCGAGACCTCACGGTCCATCCCCACGCGGTGCCCGCCGGGCGGGCCCACCCAGAGGGTCGAGCACAGCTGCCGGCGCACGTCCTCCGCTCCCGGGCGGGACAGCACGGCCTGGGCGGCGGAGGCCCCCAGGCTCTCGCCCTGCACGTGCACGTCGGGGCGCTGCCCGGCCGGCAGGCGCCCCACCCGGTCGAGGACGGCGTCGATGATCGCCCGGGCCCCCTCCTCGGAGCGGTCGCGCTCGAAGAGGTACGCGTACCAGCTCGGCATGGTGTCGTACTGCACGGCCACCGTCGCGACGTCGGAGCCGAAGCGTGCCTCGAGCCCCCGCACGAGCTCGGGGTTGACCCACCCGGTCCCCGTCGGCACGGCGACGACGATGCGGGAGCGGGCCAGGCCCCCTTCGCGCTCCAGCTCGTCGACGGCGTGCTCCGCCCGCTCGCGCGCGCCCTCGCCGTCGGAGACCTCCGCGTAGGCCCGGACCGCACCCACGGGTGAGTCCTCGAGGAGCAGGGCGTCGTCCGGTGTCGTGTCGCTCGCCTGCGCCACGCCGGTCGAGGCGAGGACGATCGAGCTGGTGAGCACGGCGACGACCGGACGCCAAAGGCGACGGCGGTGGGCCCAGGCCCGGCCCAGCGTCCGCACGACGAGCGCGAGGCCGCCGACGACCGCCGCGACACCGAGCCAGTAGCCCGGGCCCAGGGCGTCCAGCCCGGCCTCGGTCCGACGGGCGGAGAGGGCGACGTGGCCCCAGCCGAGAGTTCCCATGACGACGATCGCGGCCAGCCCGAGGAGGGCTCGGCGGGGAGCCCCGTCGACGAGGGCCACCCGGGGACGGAGGAGGGCGACGACACCCAGGCAGAGCCCGACGAGGACTGCCGTGAGAGCGCCCTGGAGGAGCGGGCCGTGGGGCAGGTTCGCCGGGGAGATCGACAGGAGGAGCCCGACTGCACCGGCCCCGGCCCCCGAGACGCGGGGCCGGGGGAGGAGGGCGCCCATTCGTCGCAGGACGGACCGCGCACCGAGGGTGATGGCGCCACCACCGGACCCGATCGCGAGCACCCCGACGGTGCCGGTCGCGATCGACCCTGGGTCCTCCGGGTCCGGGACGAGGTCGTGCTGGCGCCAGGAGTTGAGCCGGACCGCCCCCGATGCGATCTCCGCCCACCCATCGCAGCCCGCCCGCGCCCATCCGGATTCGCGGGTGTCGCAGGCCGCCCGGAGATCGCGGGCGAACCGTGCGTCCAGGTCCCGGCGGTCGGTCGGCGGGAGCGTCCCCCCGACCCGGTCGGCGTGCCGGAGCAGGTCGTACCCGAGGTCGTGCTGGCGGCAGGCCGTCTCGAAGTCCTCCGGCAGCGGCACCGGGGAGGAGCAGCTGCCCCGGGGGTTGACGAGGGCCCCTTCCTCGAGGCGTGGGGTGTACCCGAGAGTCGTCGCGAAGGACTCCGGCACGGCCGCGGCAGCTGTGCGGGGCGGAGCCTGGACGAGGGTCCGCACGGCGCGCTGCGACTCACCGTCGGGTGTCGTCGAGGGGGTAGGTGCGGTCGCGGAGGAGAGCACCAGCCACAGCGCGGCGAAGATGATCGTGGCAGTGCCGGCGAGGACGAGCTGTCGGTTCATGCCGGCGAAGGTCGCAAGCGGCTCCCGCGCGCCGCGTCACCTCACGGGTCCCGACCGTGGGCCCCCTGCGGCGCGGGTCGACACCCCCGGCGATACCGGCGGGGGAGGTGGAGTGGCTCCGCAGTATGACGACGAAGGGGAGGTCCCCTCCGTAGCCTGTTGGTCATGTCCCAGGAGCCGCGCCAGTCACGCCGACGGCTCGGCCGCGCCCTCCGCGGTGTGGGGGCCGGCGCGCGGTGGCTCGTCGCCCGGCCCGCCGTGATCCTCGCCGTCCTCGCGCTCCTCTTCTTCGTCATCACGTGGTCGACGACCGGCGTGACCCACCGCGTCCCCGCGTCCCTGCTGCCGGTCCTCGCGGTCATGACGGTCGCGCCCCTGCTCGTCCTCGTGGCTCGGCGGCCGGCGATCATCGCCTGGGCGGTCGGCGCGACGGCATCGCTCGTGTGGCTGGTGGTCCCACGGGTCGGCGACTGGGTGATGCCCTGGCCGGTGACCCACTTCCTCGTCCTCCTGCTCACCGTCCTCGCCGTGGCGATGTACGCCCGTCTGGTGGAGGTCGCCGTGGCGACGGTCGTCACCGCGCTCTTCTTCCTCGTCGTCATGACGGGGGACCTCAAGGCGTGGGCGATCGGGGTCGCCGTCATCGTCGCCTTCGGCCTGCTGCTCCGGTGGCTCGTCCTCTCCCGCCGCCAGCTGGCCAAGCAGACCGAGGACACCGAGGTTGAGCGAGCCCGCCGCGCCGTCGTCGAGGAGCGCAGTCGGATCGCACGCGAGCTGCACGACGTCGTCGCGCACCACATGTCGATGGTCGTGGTCCAGGCGCAGAGCGCCCCCTACCGGGTCGACGACGTGTCGCCCGCAGCCCGGGAGGAGTTCGCGTCGATCGAGTCCTCGGCGCGGGCGGCCCTCAGCGAGGTCCGTGGCGTCCTCGGGGTCCTGCGCGAAGAGGGACGCGCCGAGACGGCACCGCAGCCCGGTCTCGGGGACCTCCCGGAGCTGCTCCAGTCCTCCCGCGCGGCCGGGATGGACCTCGCCTGGCAGCTGGACATCGCAGAGGACCGCTGCCCACCGGGCACCGGCCTCGTCCTCCACCGGATCCTCCAGGAGTCCCTCGCCAATGCCAGTCGGCACGCCCCCGGAGGTGCCGTGGAGGTCCGGCTCGCGGAGCGAGCGGGTGCGGCCGACCTCGAGGTGCGCAGCGCGAAGGGGGTCAGGCCCCCTTCGTCGGAGGATGCCGGCGGGGGCAACGGCATCCCGGGCATGCGGACCCGGGCCGAGGCCGTCGGCGGCCATCTGCACGCCGGGACGACACCCGACGGTGGATTCCTCGTCCACGCGGTCGTCCCGCTGGCCGGACGTCCTAGGTTGGTGACATGACGATCTCGGTGGTCATCGTCGACGATCAGGCGATGGTGCGACAGGGCTTCGGCGCGCTCCTCGACGCCCAGCCGGACATCTCGGTCATCGGGGAGGCGGCGGACGGTGCCCAGGGGGTGCGCGAGGTCTCGCGGCTCACCCCCGACGTCGTGCTCATGGACGTGCGGATGCCGGAGGTCAACGGTCTGGAGGCGGCGTCGACGATCCTCTCGATGCCGAGCCCGAGCCGCCCGCACGTCGTCATGCTCACGACCTTCGACATCGACGACTACGTCTACGAGGCGCTTCGCCTGGGGGCCAGCGGCTTCCTGCTCAAGGACGCGCCCGCGGACGAGCTCGCCCGCGCGGTGCGCGTGGTCACGCAGGGCGACCAGCTCCTCGCGCCGAGCATCACCCGGCGGCTCGTCGCCGAGGCGACGGTGCGGCGCGGCTCGGTCCCGCGACGCTCGGCCCTGCTGGAGGAGCTCACCGCCCGCGAGCTCGAGGTCCTCGAGCTCATCGCGCGGGGGCTGGCCAACGGCGAGATCGCCGACCGCCTCTTCCTCGCCGAGCAGACGGTGAAGACCCACGTGTCACGGGTCTTCGCCAAGCTCCACCTGCGGGACCGGGCGCAGGCCGTCGTCTTCGCCTACGAGCACGGGGTCGTCGTCCCCGGCGCCTAGCTCCGCAGCTGCTCGGTCAGCGTCCCTACCTCAGTGGCGGGTGCGTCGCACACGAAGCCGCGGCACACGTAGGCGGCCGGCCCTCCGTCGACGAGCGGGCGGTCGGCGAGGAGCGGCTCACCAGGGGTGTCCGGCTCGCCGGAGACGATGACGAGGCCGGGGGAGGGGGATGCCTCGGCCACCCGACGAAGGGGGCCGACCTCCCCTTCGCCGACGATCGCCACCTGGAGCGGACCCGCGAGCATCGCCTCGGCCACGGCCAGTGCCCACCCAGCGAAGCGCGGGTCGTGGGTGATGATCCGCGACTGCGCGGCGACGGCCTCCTCTGCGAGAGAACGCTGCTCGGTCGACCCCGTGAGCGCGGAGTGGGTGAGCAGGGCGCCCGCGATCGCCGAGACCCCGGAGGGCTCGGCGTTGTCGGTGCGCCCGCGCGGCCGGGTGATGAGGGCCTCGCCGTCGACCGGGGTGTCGTGCCACCCGTCCTCGTCGTGGAAGAGGTCCACGGCGAGGTCGAGGACCGCCCCGGCGTGGGTGAGCCACGCGGTCTCCCCGGTGGCACGGTGGAGGGCGAGCAGCCCCTCCGCGAGGTTGCCGTGGTCGTCGAGGACGGCCGGTGCCGAACCAACCCGGCCGTCGAGGGAGGTGCGCCGCAGGCGCCCGTCGACGAGGTGGCGGTCGATGACGAGCCGGACTGCGGCAGCGGCGGCGTCGACGAGGTCGGGTCGCTGGAGCGTCACGCCGGCGTCCGCGAGCGCGGCGACGGCCAGTCCGTTCCAGCTCGTGACGACCTTGCCGTCGAGCGCCGGCTGCGGCCGGGTGTCGCGCGCCGCGAGCAGGCGGGTGCGCACGTCCTCCCACCAGGCGTGGTCGTCGGGGTCGCGCAGCAGCTGGAGCGTCGACGTCCCACCCTCGAAGGTCCCTTCGGGCGTCACCTCGAGGAGAGCCGCAGCGCGGCGCCCGTCCTCCACGCCGAGGACCTCGACGAGCTGGGCCGGCGTCCACACGTAGGTGGCGCCCTCGACGGACTGTCCGTCGATGATCGTGTCCGCGTCCAGGGCGGAGGCGAATCCCCCTTCGGTCGTGCGCAGGTCACGCAGGAGGAAGTCCGCCGTGCTCGCCGCCACCCGCCGGGCGAGCACGTCCCCGTCCGCTCGGTACCAGTGGGTGTAGGCCCGCAGCAGCAGTGCGTTGTCGTAGAGCATCTTCTCGAAGTGCGGCACGACCCACTCCGCGTCGACGCTGTAGCGGGCAAAACCACCGGCGAGCTGGTCGTGGATCCCGCCCCGTGCCATGGCCTCGCCCGTGCGCCGGACCATGGCAAGGGCGTCCTCGTCCCCGGTCCGGGCGTAGTGGCGCAGCAGGTGCTCGAGCGTCATCGACGGCGGGAACTTCGGGGCACCGCCGAAGCCGGCCCGGGCGTCGTCGAAGCCCCTCCGCAGGGCGTGCACGGCGAGGGCCACCTGCTCGTCGTCGAGCGGGGATCCGGGGCCGGGGTCGGCGATCTCCGCGAGGCGCGCCGCGATCTGGGTGGCACTGTCGGAGAGGCGTGCCCGGTCCTCCCGCCAGGCGGTGCCGGCCGCGTCGAGGAGCTGGAGCAGTTGCGGCTTCGGCAGGTAGGTCCCGGCGAAGAAGGGCTCGCCGTCGGGGGTGATGAGCACGGTCATCGGCCAGCCGCCCTGGCCGGTGAGCGCCTGCGTCGCGAGCATGTAGACCGCGTCGATGTCCGGGCGCTCCTCCCGGTCGACCTTGATGCTGACCCACCCGGCGGACAGGGCCGCGGCGACCTCGTCGTCCTCGAAGCTCTCGTGGGCCATGACGTGGCACCAGTGGCACGCGGCGTACCCGACGGAGAGGAAGATCGGGACGTCCCGCCTCCGCGCCTCGGCGAAGGCCTCGTCACCCCACTCGAACCACTCGACGGGGTTGTCCGCGTGCTGACGCAGGTAGGGGGAGAGGCTGTCGGCAAGTCGATTGGCCATGGCCCCACCGTCTCACCCCAGCTCGTGGGTCCCGTGCTCGTCGTCCTGCCTGGCCCGGTAGCGCATCATCTGTCGTCGCCCGTGGGTGAGGTCCCGCACGTCGTCCTCGCTGTCGAAGTTCGACCCGAGCGCGCCGGCCACCGTCCCCATCGAGGCGCTCAGCCACGCGATGTCGACGTAGTTCGCCACCGTCGCCCGCTCCCCGAGGGTGCTGGCCATGAATCCCGGGTCGATGACGACGAGGGCCGCGACGAGGATGCCGACGAAGAGGGCCGCGTAGAGGAGCGAGACCACGACGACGAGGGTCAGCAGGGTGGAGGCGTTGTACATCGTCGCCTCGGCGAGGCTGCCTATGCGGCGCCTGGGCTCCCAGAGCTGGTTGCTGAGGACCAACCAGGGGACCATGACGAGGATGGCCACGACGGTGATGAGCGTCAGCCGCCACGGGGACAGCGCGTTGGCCATGCTCCAGATCGAGGAGTAGAAGATGCCGAAGGCGCCGGTGGCGCTGGCCGCGGCGAGCGCGCCCGAGAGCCTGGGCGTCGTCCTCATGGGCTCGTTGGTGCGCACCATGCCGAGCAGGAGCCGCAGAAGTCCGGCCCGGGGCGCGGCCACGTAGTACGAAGGGCCGGTCGGGGAGTCCTGCTCGTGGACCTGACCGAAGTCGACCTCCGGCGCGGTGCCGTCGTAGTGCGTCAGCGCCTCCAGCGACCCGAAGACCGCCGCGCGCAGCCGGTCCGAGAGCCCGAGCCATCCCAGGGCCGGCAGCGAGATGACGACCAGGCCCTCGGCGACGTGCAGGGCCGAGATCTTGGGGCGGTGACCTGCCCGGCGCGGGATCTCGGTGACGATCACCGTCAGGTGGCTGCCCTGCGACCATTCCCGCACCAGCTCCAGGTCGAGGGTGCCGTCGTCGCGCAGCGGGATCTGCCGGCGGACATGGGTGAAGTCATAGCTCGGGTCGTCGTGCGCCTCGGTCACGAGCCGTGCGACCAGGCGGGAGGGCAGGCCGGGGTCCACGGTGATGTCGACGGCGGTCCGGGAGGACATGGTCCATCGCACCACGGGGGACGTGCCCTCGGCAATCCGGCCGGACTCAGTCACCGAGCGCCTTGATGAGGGCCACCGCGCGAGAGACCCGGTCGCGATCGCCCTCCTCGGTCGCCCACACCGCATTCACCGTCTCGCGCAGGGCGCTCACCGCCCGCACGACGTCCTCGTCGAGTCCGGCCACCTCGCACACGACCTCGACCCGGCGGCGCACCGACCAGCGCAGCGCGGCACCGGTGCCCATCTCCTCGACCCGGTTGTAGAGGAGTGGCGCGACCTCCCAGGCCGGGTGGCCGCTCACCGGCTTGGGGTCGATCGCCACCCAGTCGGTGCCGTCGGAGAGGACATTGCCGTAGTGGAGATCACCGTGCAGGAGCCGTGCAGGAGCCTCGTCGGTGTCCAGCGAGCGAAGGGAGGACCTCGCCTGCTCGACGAGCCGCCGCGGGAGGTGCCGGGCCGCCGGTCGCTCGAGGATCCCCGCGACCCACGGGCCGAGCGGCCGGACCTGGGGGAGCGGGGGCAGGTGCAGGTCGGCGTAGAGCCCGGCGATGACCGTGACGGCCTCCTCGTCCCAGAGCTCGCCGGTGTCCTCGGACGTCAGCCGCTCGAGGAGGAACGCCGACCGTGACGGGTCCGCTCGCCGCAGCTCCACCGCGGAGCGCCCGCCCCAGGCGCGCAGGGCCAGGTGCTCCGTGGCAGCCTCCTCGTGCGGCCACCCGAGCTTGAGGACCGCCGGGCCGGACTCGCCCCGCACCGGGAGGACGAGCGAGTGCCGCCCGGTCACGGCCACGCCGTCGATGACGAGGGCCCACGACTCGAGGACCTCGACGATGAGGTGGGGGAGGGCGGTCACCCAGTCGCTGCCGGGGGGTCCCCCTTCGGCAGGGAAGGCGGCGACCCGCTCGGCGAAGGCGTGGGGGACCAGCCCCGCGGCCTCCTCGACCCTCACGAGTCGGAGGGCTTCTCGCCGTAGAGCTCGGGGACCTCGAGCGGGAAGCGCTTCCGGGAGACCCGCTCGGCGGTGACCATCCACTGGGTCACCTCGAGGGCTGCCTCGCGGTCGTCGCCCAGCCCGGCCAGCCCGTCGGCGTAGGCGGCGAGGAGGCGCTGGAAGCTCTGCTTCCCCAGCTGCTTGGCCCGGGCCGCGGTGAGGTCGTGGGGGATGTCGTAGCCGAGCGTCGCCGCAGGGGCGTCCTTCCCGGCCGCGGTGGTCTGCCGGGTGACGATCCCCTGCAGCTCCTCGCTCGCGGCGCGCACGGATCTCGCGAAGCGGTCCGAGCTGCGGGCCGCGATGAGGTCGAGGGCGTAGACCGCGGCCCGGGTCGCCCGCAGCGCGTCGGCGGCGACCTCACCGGCCTTCCACGGGGTGGTGCCGGCGGGGGTCCAGAGGGGCTTGGTGCGGCCATCGGTGATGATCCGCTGCGTCGCCGTGATCCGGCCCACGAGCCGCAGCAGGCCGGGACCGCAGTCACGGACCGCGCCCTCGAAGGCCGCGACCGTCTCCGCCCCGGCCGCCGGAGCCTGCGCGTCGTCGAGGAGCTTCTCGGGGACCTGCGCCTCGACGAGGGCGTCACGCAGCCGTCCCGCGCGGGCGTCGGCGTGCTGCTCCTCGCTCGCCCCGAGCGCCCCGAGCACGGCGAGGAGGACCGCCTCGCCGGGGATCGGGTCCCGCTGGGGGACGAAGGGGATGTTGGGTGCGTCGTCCTCGAGCCGCACCCCGCACCCGGTGAGGGCGGCTGCCGACAGCGTCAGGGCACCGGTGAGCACGAGGCGGCGGTTGGGACGAGTGGGCACCCGACGATCTTCGCATGCCTCGCCGTGACCCGATCATGGCTAGAGTGTCGGGCCAGCACGGCAACTTCACACGGAAGGCATCCCATGGGTCTGGACCAGGACGTCCGCGAGCAGGTCTCCGCTGCCGTGGGCGACGGCATCGTCGTGGACGAGGTGCACATCACTCCCGCGGGCAAGCGACGCGTCGCCCGGATCACCGTCGAGCGCCCCGTCGCCGACCTCGTCGGCGACACCCCGGTCGAGCCGCTGACCCTCGACGAGATCGCCGACGTCACGCGCGTCATCAGCGACCGCCTCGACGCGAGCGATGTCCTCGGCAGCCAGCCGTACACCCTCGAGGTGAGTACCCCCGGCACCGACCGACCGCTGACCGAGCCGGTGCACTTCCGCCGGACCGTCGGCCGCCTCGTCGAGATCACCGGCACCGACGGGCAGCAGCACACCGGCCGCGTGCTCGCGACGACGCGGGACGGTGTCGACCTGCACGTCAAGGGCACGAAGAAGAAGCCGCCGCACACCGAGCACCTTCCCTTCGCGGAAATCACCAAGGGCGTGGCCCAGGTGGAGTTCACCCGACCCCAGACCACGTCGGCGGACGCCGGCGAGACGGAGGCCTGACATGGACATCGACATCACGGCGCTCAAGGCGCTCGAGCGCGAGCGCGAGATCCCCTTCGACGTCCTCGTGGACGCCATCGAGGCGGCGCTGCTCGGGGCCTACCACCGGACCGAGGGTGCCTACCGGCACGCCCGCGTCGAGCTCGACCGCAAGCAGGGCCACGTCATCGTGTGGGCGCGCGAGGAGCACCTCGTCGAGGAGCAGGTCCCCGTCGAGCCGGAGGCAGGGGAGGAGCCCCCCGTCGACGAGGAGGGCAACCCGCTCATGCGGACCCGGACCCGCCGCGAGCAGGGCCCGGAGTTCGAGGACACCCCGGAGAACTTCGGCCGGGTCGCGGCCGCGACCGCCCGGCAGGTCATCACCCAGCGGATGCGCGACCTCGAGGACGAGGCGATCATGGGCGACTTCCGTGGCCGGGAGGGGGACATCGTCGCCGGAGTCATCCAGCAGGGCTCCAACCCGCGCCAGGTCCTCGTCGACTTCGGGTCGATCGAGGGGATCCTCCCGTCGGCGGAGCAGGTGCCCGGCGAGGTCTACACCCACGGGGACCGGATCCGCGTCTACGTCGTCTCGGTCAAGCGCGGTCTCCGTGGCCCCGAGATCACCCTCTCGCGGACCCACCCCAACCTCGTCCGCAAGATCTTCGCGATGGAGGTCCCGGAGATCGCCGACGGGTCGGTGGAGATCTCCGCGCTGGCCCGCGAGGCCGGTCACCGGACGAAGATCGCGGTCCACTCGACGATCCCCGGCCTCAACGCGAAGGGGGCCTGCATCGGCGCCATGGGTGCCCGCGTCCGGGCCGTCATGGAGCACCTCCAGGGCGAGAAGATCGACATCGTCGACTGGTCCGAGGACCCGCAGCAGTTCATCGCCGCGGCCCTCTCCCCGTCCAAGGTCCAGTCGGTGACGGTCGTCGACCCGAAGCTGCGCTCGGCCCGGGTCGTCGTGCCCGACTACCAGCTCTCGCTGGCCATCGGGAAGGAAGGGCAGAACGCCCGCCTCGCCGCGAAGCTCACCGGGTGGCGGATCGACATCCGTCCGGACACCGCCCCGGACGTCAGCGGCGGTGTCGCGCTGCCCGGCCAGCCCCAGGGGTGACCGAGCCCGACGGCGGAGACGGTAGAGTGGTCGAGGTCGACCGGACTGGACTCCAGTCCGATGCGCCTCCCGTCGGTCCCGTGCGGACCTGCATCGGGTGTCGCGGACGGGATAGCCGGTCGGCACTGCTGCGCATCGTCGTGGTGACGGATGACCGAGGGAGAGCCACGGTCCAGCCGGATCCGCGCCGAGCCTTGCCGGGTCGTGGGGCGTGGCTCCACCCCGACATCGCCTGCTTGGACCTCGCCGTCCGGCGGCGGGCCTTCTCCCGAGCGTTCCGGCGCGCGGTCGAGGGCGCCGACGCCCTTCGCACCTGGGTCGGGGCCGGGCGCAGCGATCAGCAGAAGTGACCGATCTGTACGTACAGCAACCGAGAGCGGGTTTGACGCTGATGAGCACCCGATGAGTACTCAGCAATGAGCATTCACCTCAACTGACGACGGTCCGCGCCCTCTCCGGTACGGACCAGGAGAAGGAGAAACGTGGCCAAGGTCCGTGTCCACGAGCTCGCCAAGGAGCTCGGGGTTTCCAGCAAGACCCTCCTCGCCCACCTGGGCGACATGGGGGAGTTCGTGAAGTCGGCGAGCTCGACGATCGAGGCGCCGGTCGTGCGCCGGGTGAAGGACAACCCGCCCGCCGCCGACCCCAAGGTGAAGAAGGCGGCGGCGAAGCCTGCCGCGAAGCCGGGTCCGGCACCCGCCGCGAAGCCCACCCCCGCGAAGCCGACCCCGGGCCCCAAGCCCGGCCCGGCGCCCACCCCTGCCGCTCCGGAGGCGCCGGCCGCCGAGAAGCCTGCTGCCGAGAAGCCGGCCCCCGAGCAGCCGGAGGCCCCGGCCGCCGAGGCACCCAAGCCCGCGACGCCCGGCCCCAAACCCCCGACCCCGGGCCCCAAGCCCGGTGCCCGTCCGGGCCCGCGCCCGGGCAACAACCCCTTCGCCTCGAGCCAGGGCATGGGCACCCGACGTGACGGCGGTTCCGGTGGCGGTTCCCCGCGTCCGGGCAACAACCCCTTCGCCTCCAGCCAGGGCATGCCCCGCCCGGGGCAGCGTCCCGGTGGCCGTGGCGGCGCCCAGGGCGGTCAGGGCGGACCCCGTCCGCCCGCTCGCGAGGGCGCTCCCCGTCCGGCCGGTGGCGCCCGTCCCTCGCCCGGCATGATGCCGGCGAGCTCGGCGGTCCCGCGTCCGGGCGAGCGTCCCGGTGGTCGCGGTGGCCCCGGCGGCGGTCGCGGCCGTCCCGGTGGTGGCCCCGGTGGCCGTCCGGGCGGCGGTCCCGGCGGGTACCGCGGTGGCCCCGGTGGCCGTGGCGGCACCCAGGGTGCCTTCGGTCGCGGTGGCGGCAAGCGCAAGCAGCGCAAGTCGAAGCGGGCGAAGCGGGCCGAGTTCGAGCAGATGCAGGCTCCCTCGGTCGGCGGTGTCATCGTCCCCCGCGGGGACGGCACGACGAAGATCCGCGTGCGCCAGGGCGCCTCGATGACCGACTTCGCGGAGAAGATCGACGCGAACCCCGCGTCCCTCGTCACCGTGATGTTCAACCTCGGTGAGATGGCCACGGCCACGCAGTCGCTCGACGAGGACACCTTCCAGCTCCTCGGTGCCGAGCTCGGCTACGTCATCGAGATCGTCTCCCCGGAGGAGGAGGAGCGGGCGCTCTTCGAGTCCTTCGACGTCGACCTCGACATCGGGGTCGAGCACGAGGACGAGGAGAACCTCGAGCCCCGTCCGCCGGTCGTCACCGTCATGGGTCACGTCGACCACGGAAAGACCCGGCTCCTCGACGCGGTGCGCAATGCCGACGTGGGCTCCGGCGAGGCCGGGGGCATCACCCAGCACATCGGCGCCTACCAGATCCACGCCGAGCACGAGGGCGACGACCGTGCGCTGACCTTCATCGACACCCCCGGTCACGAGGCCTTCACGGCCATGCGTGCCCGTGGTGCCAAGGTCACCGACATCGCGATCCTCGTCGTCGCCGCCGACGACGGCGTCATGCCGCAGACCATCGAGGCGCTCAACCACGCCCAGGCAGCGGACGTGCCGATCGTCGTCGCGGTCAACAAGATCGACGTCGAGGGCGCCGACCCGGCGAAGATCCGCGGGCAGCTGACGGAGTACAACCTCGTCGCCGAGGAGTACGGCGGCGACACGATGTTCGTCGACGTCTCGGCCAAGCAGGGGCAGAACATCGAGGCGCTCCTCGAGGCCGTCCTGCTCACCGCGGACGCTGCGCTCGACCTGCGCGCCAACCCCTCCCGGGATGCGCGTGGTGTCGCCATCGAGGCCAACCTCGACAAGGGCCGCGGCGCCACGGCGACCGTCCTCGTCCAGTCGGGCACCCTCCGCGTCGGCGACGCGATCGTCACCGGCTCGGCCTTCGGTCGCGTGCGCGCCATGCTCGACGAGCACGGCAACCAGGTGCAGGAGGCGGGTCCCTCGCGTCCCGTCCAGGTGCTCGGTCTCTCCTCGGTCCCGCGGGCCGGCGACACCTTCGTCGTCGCCCCGGACGACCGCACGGCCCGCCAGATCGCGGAGAAGCGCGAGGCGGCGGACCGTCAGGCGAGCCTGGCCAAGGCCCGCAAGCGGATCAGCCTCGAGGACCTCGACCAGGTCATCGCTGCGGGCAAGATCGACACCCTCAACCTCATCCTCAAGGGTGATGTGTCGGGTTCGGTCGAGGCCCTGGAGGACGCGCTGCTCCAGATCGACGTGGGCGAGGAGGTCGACCTGCGGATCATCGACCGCGGCGTCGGCGCGATCACGCTCAACAACATCAACCTCGCCATGGCCTCCGACGCGATCATCCTCGGCTTCAACGTCCGCGCCGAGGGCCAGAACGCCGAGGTCGCCGAGCGCGAGGGCGTGGAGATCCGCTACTACGGCGTGATCTACCAGGCCATCGAGGAGATCGAGCAGGCGCTCAAGGGCATGCTCAAGCCGGAGTACGAGGAGGCCGAGCTCGGGTCCGCCGAGATCCGCGAGGTCTTCCGTTCGAGCAAGTTCGGCAACATCGCCGGGTCGATCGTCCGCAGCGGCGAGATCAAGCGCGGCTCCAAGGCGCGGATCACCCGCGATGGTGTCGTGCTCACCGAGGGCCTCGAGCTCACCGGTCTGCGTCGCTTCAAGGACGACGTCACCGAGGTCCGCGAGGGCTTCGAGTGCGGTATCAACCTCGGCAGCTTCAACGACGTGCGCGAGGGCGACCTCATCACGACGTACGAGATGCGCGAGAAGCCCCGGGCCTGACCCGGGCCACCGACCGAAGGGGGGTGGAGCAGCGGTTGCTGCTCCACCCCCCTTCGGCATCGTGTCGGTGTGTTTCTCCCCCCGAGGCGGTGACCTATGCGTAGGCTGTCGTCCATGACGACGCCACCTCCGCCCCCTCCGGGCAACGGCCCCCAGCAGCCCTTCGACCACTCCGGCTCCGGTTCCGGCTCGACGCCGCCGCCTCCCGGCTCAGGTCAGCCGCCGAGCTACG
Organism: Candidatus Janibacter merdipullorum; assembly: GCA_019116945.1. GTDB lineage: Bacteria > Actinomycetota > Actinomycetes > Actinomycetales > Dermatophilaceae > Janibacter > Janibacter merdipullorum. The sequence continues at coordinate 32,817 of DXAR01000094.1, forward strand.
GCTCCGGCCAGCCGCCGCAGGCCCCGCCGCCCGTTCCCGGCGGCATGCCGCAGGGTGGCGGCGACGCCGGCAAGGCCAAGGGCTTCTCGATCGGCGCGATCGTCCTCGGCATCATCGGCTGCTGCTGCTGGCCGCTGGCCATCGGTGGTCTCGTGCTGGGCATCCTCGGCAAGAAGGAGTCCGAGAAGGCCGGTCAGCCCACCACGCTGGCGATGGTCGGCATCGTGCTGTCCGCGCTCTTCCTCGCCCTCGGGATCATCATGTCGATCCTCCAGCTGGCGGGTGTCGTGGACGTCTACAGCTTCAACTTCGAGACCTCCTGAGTCTCGACAACCTTGTCGCCATCGCCCCCGGGTCTCGGCCCGGGGGCGATGGCGTGAACTGAGAAAGGCCAGCACGTGAGCATGCCACCCCCGCCGCCCCCGCCCGGGTCCGGATTTCCTCCGCCCGGTCCGCCGGCAGGACCCCCTCCGGGAGGGCAGCCGCCCTACGGCGCCGCCCCGCCTCCACCCGGTGGGTTCGGGCCCCCTCCGGGCCCCTACGGTGGCGGCCCTCCCCAGCCGGGCAACGACAGCCCGCAGATCCTGGGGATCGTCTCGATCGTCCTCGGCATCATCGGGATCGTCGGCTCGTGCTGCTGCTGGCCGGTGGGCCTCGTCTTCGTCATCGCCGCCTTCGCCTGCGCCGGCATCGGGATGTCCCAGCTCTCGGCCAACCCGCACTCCGACGCCAAGCCCTTCCTCATCGCCGGGTTCGTCGTTGCCGGCATCGGGGTGCTCATGGTCGTCATCTCGCTGATCTTCGGGGTGGCCAACGTCCTGACCGATTACTGACCGCCTGCGGCAGGCCCTCCGTGTACGCGCACGGGGGGCCTTTCGCATACCGTGGGGTGTCCCCCTCCCTCTCAGTCCCTCACCGGAGGTGTGCCATGGCCGACCCGGCCCGCGCCCGCAAGATCGCCGATCGCATCCAAGAGGTCATCGCGGCCAACCTGGACCAGATCGTCAAGGACCCCGACCTCGGCTTCGTGACGATCACCGACGTCCGGGTCACCGGCGACCTCCAGCACGCCTCGGTCTTCTACACCGTCTTCGGTGACGACGCGCAGCGCGAGCGCAGCGCGGAGGTCCTCGAGGCCCACCGAGGCAGGCTGCGCTCCTTCGTCGGTCGCCAGCTCGGGATCCGGCTCACCCCCACGCTCGAGCTCATCCCCGATGCCCTGCCGGAGAGCGCCTCCCATATCGACGACCTCCTCCGGTCCGCCCGGGAGCGCGACGAGGGCCTCGCCCGCTCCCGCGACGGGGCCACCCCCGCGGGGGAGGCCGACCCCTACCGCACGAAGGGGGAGGACGAGGGCACGTCCCCGTCCCCGGAGCAGTGAGCGACGGGCTCGTCGTCGTCGACAAGCCGGCCGGCTGGTCGAGTCATGACGTCGTGGCGCGCTGCCGCCGGCTGTACCGGACGAAGAAGGTCGGCCACGCCGGCACCCTCGACCCGATGGCCACGGGTGTGCTCGTCCTCGGCGTCGGCCGTGGGACCAAGCTGCTGACCTTCCTCGTCGGCGCCGACAAGGCCTACACGGCGACGATCCGCCTCGGGCAGGCGACGATCACCGACGACGCCGAAGGGGAGACCACGAGCGTCGGCGAGGTGGCCGGCATCGATCGGGCCGCCCTCGACGCGGCGGTGGCCCGCCTCACCGGCGACATCGAGCAGGTGCCGAGCGCGGTGAGCGCCATCAAGGTCAAGGGGGAGCGCTCCTATGCCCGCGTCCGCGCGGGAGAGGACGTGGACCTCCCGGCGCGACCCGTGACGGTCTCGCGCTTCGCCGTCCTCGACGTCCGCCCCGCCACGGCACCGACTCCCGACGGGCCGCTCGACGTCCTCGACGTCGACGTCGAGGTGGAGGTCTCCTCCGGCACCTACGTGCGTGCGCTGGCCCGCGACCTCGGTGCCGACCTGAGCAGCCACGGCCACCTGACCTCCCTTCGCCGGTCGCGGGTGGGCGGTCTCACCCTCGAGCACGCCCACACCCTCGACGGGCTGGGGGCCCTGCGCGAGGAGGGCGGTGACGATGCCGTTATGCCCATGACCCCGCTCGCCGACGCCGCCCGGGCGGCCCTGGCGCCGCGCGAGGTCACCGTCGAGGAGGCCCGCGCCCTCGGCTTCGGGCAGCGCATCCCCAGCGCCTCCCCGGGACGCGCCGAGCCGGTCGCCGCCTTCGCCCCGGACGGCGAGCTCGTCGCCGTCCTCGACGAGACGCGCGCCACGGCCCGTGCCCACGTCGTCTTCGCCCCGGCTAGTTCGTAGAGTGGGGTCTCGTGCAGCACTGGTCCTCCCCGCATGCCACCCCGTCGCAGCTGCGTCCGTGCGTGGCGACCTTCGGCAATTTCGACGGTGTGCACCGGGGCCACCGCGCCATCCTCGACGAGCTCGTCCGGCAGGGACGCGAGCGGGACCTGCCGGTCGTCGCCGTGACCTTCGACCCGCACCCGGTCGAGGTCATGCACCCCGAGCGTGCCCCCGAGCTCATCGCCCCCGGCGCACTGCGGGATGAGCTCCTCGCCGAGGTCGGTGTCGACGGCCTCCTCGTCGTGCCGTTCACGTGGGACTACGCGCAGACCTCGGCCAGGGACTACATCGTCGAGACCTTCGTCACCGGGCTGCAGGCCGCGGTCCTCGTCGTCGGGGCGGACACGCGGGGATTCGGTGCCGGCTACACCGGCGACGTCGAGCTCATCCGTGAGCTGGGCCGCGAGCACGGCTTCGAGGTCGTCGTCATCGAGGACCAAGGGGAGGGCGAGCGATGGTCCTCCTCCGCCGTCCGGGCACATCTCGCCCGGGGTGAGGTCGCCGAGGCCGCGACGATCCTCGGCCGCCCGCACCGCGTCGTCGGCACCGTCGTCCACGGCCACCACCGGGGACGGGAGCTGGGCTACCCGACGGCCAACCTCGGCAGCGACGCCCTCGGCCTCGTCCCGGACGACGGCGTGTACGCCGGGTGGCTCACCCGCCTCGACATGCCCGAAGGGAGCGACGAGCGTCGTCTGCCCGCCGCCGTCTCGGTGGGGACCAACCCCACCTTCGATGGGCAGGTCCGCGTCGTCGAGTCCTACGTCCTCGACCGCACCGACCTCGACCTCTACGGCGAGCGCGTGGCGGTCGACTTCGTCGGCCACGTACGGCCGACGCTGAAGTTCGACTCGATCGACGAGCTGCTCGAGGCCATGGCCGCCGACGTGGAGCGGACCCGAACCCTCTTGCGGCAGTGAGCGGGAGAGCGGCGGCGCTGCTGCGCTCCGACCTCGTGCTCGTGGTCGCCGCCCTCGTCGCCTCGGGGCTGGGAGCCCTGCTCGTCCACTCGGCCACCCGGCACGAGGCGGGGTCGGCCTATCTCGTGCGGCATCTCCTCAACCTCGGCATCGGCGTCCTCATCGCCCTCGTCGCCGTCCGCTTGGACCGGGGTCTCCTGCGGGCGCTCGCCCCGGTCGTCTACCTCGCGGGGATCCTCGGCCTCGTCCTCGTCCTCACGCCCCTCGGCGCGGAGGTCAACGGCTCCCGGTCGTGGATCCGGTTGCCCGGCGGCTTCTCGATCCAGCCGAGCGAGCTGGCGAAGGTCGGCCTCTGCGTCGCCCTGCCGATGCTCCTCGCCCCGGCCGCCGAGCGCGGCGAACGGCCCCGCCCTCGCGAGATCCTCCTCGCCGGCCTCGTCACCGGTGTGCCCGTCCTCCTCGTCATGGCCCAGCCGGACCTGGGGTCCGCCCTCGTCCTCGTCGCCCTCGCCCTCGGGGTCCTCGTCGTCTCCGGGGCGGCCTGGCCGTGGTTGGCCGGGGTCGCGGTCGCCGTCGTCACGGCCGTCGTCGCCGCCTTCACGACACCGCTCCTCAGCCCCTACCAGCAGGACCGGCTCACTGCCTTCCTCGACCCCGGCACCGACCCCATGGGCATCGGCTACCAGACCCGGCAGGTCCGGGCGGCGATCTCCGGCGGGGGCTGGGGAGGTCAGGGACTGCACTCCGGGGAGCTGACGAGCACGGGTGCCATCCCCTTCCAGGAGACCGACTTCGTCTTCTCCGTGGCAGGGGAGGAGCTCGGCTTCGTCGGCGCCGCCTTCGTCATCGCCCTCCTCGGGCTCGTCGTCGCCCGGGTCGCGCTCGCGGGGACGCGCAGCCGCGACCCCTTCGTCCGGCTCGTGTGCTGGGCGGTCGCCGCCTGGTTCGCCGTGCAGGCCGTGGAGAACATCGGGATGAACCTCGGTCTCCTCCCGGTGACCGGCCTGCCGCTGCCCTTCCTCTCCTACGGCGGCTCCTCGATGTTCGCCTGCTGGGCGGCGATCGGGATCGTGGTCGCCGTCACCTCGGACATCCGTGGCACCCGCCCGCGTGGTCCACGACGATGAGGTCATGACGATCCCGAGCCACCAGACCCTCGCGCGCGACATGGGCGCGGACGGATTCCGGCGCTTCCTCAACCTCTGGCCGCCCTACCTCTTCAGCGGGGTGCGGGTCGAGCGGATCTCCGAGGACTTCCGGGAGTTCGACATCGTGCTCAAGCTGCGTCCGTGGAGCCGCAACTACGTGGGGACCCAGTTCGGCGGGACGCTCTTCTCGATGTGCGACCCGTGGTGGATGCTCGGGACCCTGCGCGGCATCGGGGAGCGGGAGCACGTCGTCTGGGACAAGGCGGGGGAGATCGACTTCGTCAGCCCCGGGCGCGGGCACGTGCGCACGAGCATCCGGATCACCGACGAGCACCTCGAGGGGATCCGGGCCGCCACCGCCGACGGGTCCAAGCACCTCGTGTGGTGCAGCAACGACATCGTCGCCGAGGACGGGACCCTCGTCGCGCGCTACCGCAAGCAGCTCTACGTCCGTCGCAAGCCGGCGAGGAGCAGGATCCCCGTCTGAGAGAGGGCGATTCACCCGGGCGAGGTCACCAATGGGTGAACTTGTGGACCGAGTGGTGACAAGAGGGCTACCGGTGGGTCATGATGCGGCCACCACCAGCCCACGAAGGAGTGGACGCCCCGTGTCCCGACCCAGCCCCCGCACACCCGCCGACGAGATCTTCGACGCCAGCGTCTTCGAGGACCGCGCTCCCTCCGTGGGCCACCTCCTGCGTCAGCGCATCGCCGACACCCCGGACACCACCGCCTACTCCTACCCGGCGGGCATCGCCTGGGACGAGATGTCGTGGAGCGAGCTCGGGGACCGCGTGTGGGCCCTCGCCGCAGGCCTCGTCGACCTCGGCGTCCAGATCGAGGACCGGGTCTCGCTCGCCTCGAGCACCCGCATCGAGTGGGTCCTCGCGGACTACGCGATCATGGCCGCCGGGGCGGCGACGACGACGATCTACCCGACCTCCATCAGCGACGACGTCGCCTTCATCATCGACAACTCGGGGTCCAAGGTCGTCGTGGCCGAGGACGCCGAGCAGGTCGGCAAGCTCCGCGACGTCCGCGACGCCATCCCGCAGGTCACCCATGTCGTCGTCATCGACCCCGAGGGCGTCGACCTCGACGACTGGGTCCTCACCTTCGACGCGCTCGAGGAGCGCGGTGCCGCCCTCCTCGCCGCCGAGCCGGGCGTCGTCGACAGCCGCATCGACGCGACCGGTCCGGACTCCCTCGCGACGATCATCTACACCTCGGGCACGACGGGTCGGCCCAAGGGCGTGCGCCTGCGCCACGCGACCTGGACCTACCAGGGTGCGGCCATCCGGGCGACGGGCATGCTCACCCCCGAGGACGTGCACTACCTCTGGTTGCCGTTGTCCCACGTCTTCGCCAAGGTCCTCCTCCTCATCAGCACCGACGTGGGCATGCAGACCGCCGTCGACGGGCGGATCGACAAGATCGTCGACAACCTCGGCGAGGTCCGCCCGACCTTCATGGCGGCGGCGCCGCGGATCTTCGAGAAGGTCTACGGCAAGATCTCGTTGGGCATGGAGGAGGAAGGGGGAGCGAAGGCCAAGATCTTCGCCTTCGCCTCCACGGCCGGCCGCGAGTACTCCCGCGCGCTCTCCGAGGACCGCACGCCCGGGGTGCTCCTCCGCCTCCGGCACGCGGTCGCCGACAAGCTCGTCTTCAGCAAGGTCCGCGAGCGCTTCGGCGGCCGGATCCGCTTCTTCATCTCCGGATCGGCCGCCCTCAACACGGACATCGCCCACTGGTTCAACGGCGCCGGCCTGCAGATCCTCGAGGGCTACGGCCTCACCGAGACCTCGGCCGCGGCGACGGTCAACCGGCCGTACGCCCTTCGGGTCGGCTCCGTCGGCTGGCCGACCCCGCAGACGGAGATGAAGATCGCCGACGACGGCGAGATCCTCATCCGCGGTGAGCACATCATGGAGGGGTACCACAGGAATCCCGAGGCGACGGCCGAGGTGCTCACCGAGGACGGCTGGTTCCACTCCGGTGACATCGGCGAGATCGACGAGCGCGGCTTCGTCAAGGTCACCGACCGCAAGAAGGACCTCTTCAAGACGAGCAACGGCAAGTACGTGGCGCCCTCGCTCATCGAGTCGACCTTCAAGGGGTTGTGCCCCTACGTCGGTCAGCTCCTCGTCCACGGCGAGTCCCGCCAGTTCGTCACCGCGCTCGTCACCCTCGACGAGGAGGCCATCCAGCCCTGGGCGGAGGCCAACGGCATGCCGGGAGCGAGCTACACCGAGATCGTCTCCTCGCTCCGGGCCCGCGAGATGGTCCAGTCCTACATCGACGAGCTCAACGCCGGTCTCAACCGGCACGAGCAGATCAAGAAGTTCCACATCCTCGGCCGGGACCTCTCCGTCGAGGACGGCGAGCTCACCCCGAGCCTGAAGATGCGCCGCAAGGTCGTCGCGGAGAAGTTCAAGTCCGACATCGAGGAGATGTACCCCAGCTGACGCCGCCTTTGGGGAGGGGGCAGCCGGGCCCGTACCCTTGTCCCATGTCCGGTGAGTCGATCTTCCCTGCCCTCGAGCCCCTGCTCGAGCGGGTGAGCAAGCCCATCCAGTACGTCGGTGGCGAGCTGAACTCCACGGTCAAGGACTGGCACGTCGGCGGTCATGGTCCGGGGGGCGAGGAGCTCACCGTCCGTTGGGCCCTCATGTACCCCGATGCCTACGAGGTCGGCGTCCCCAACCAGGGCGTGATGATCCTCTACGAGGTGCTCAACGAGCGCGCCGACGCGCTCGCCGAGCGCTCCTACGCCGTCTGGCCGGACCTGGAGGAGCTGCTCCGCGAGCACGACCTGCCGCAGTTCACCGTCGACGGACACCGGCCGATCGGCGACTTCGACGTCTTCGGCCTCAGCTTCTCCACGGAGCTCGGGTACACCAACATGCTCACCGCCCTCGACCTCGCGGGCATCCCGCTGCACAGCCGGGACCGCACCGACGAGCACCCGATCGTCGTCATGGGCGGGCACGCCTCCTTCAACCCCGAGCCAGTCGCCGACTTCATCGATGCCGCGATCATCGGGGACGGCGAGGAGGCCGTCCTCATGGCGACCGACATCATCAGCGAGTGGAAGGGGGAGGGGCAGCCCGGTGGTCGGGTCGAGGTCCTCCGTCGGCTGGCGGCGACCGGCGGCGTCTACGTCCCGGCCTTCTACGACGTCCACTACCTGCCCGACGGCCGCATCCAGCGGGTTGCCCCCGCCGAGACCGGCGTGCCGTGGCGGGTCGACAAGCACACCGTCATGGACCTCGACGCGTGGCCCTACCCCAAGCAGCCGCTCGTCCCGCTCGCCGAGTCAGTCCACGAGCGGATGAGCGTCGAGATCTTCCGCGGCTGCACCCGCGGCTGCCGCTTCTGCCAGGCCGGGATGATCACCCGTCCGGTGCGGGAGCGCTCGATCACCGGCATCGGCGAGATGGTCGAGCAGGGCCTCCAGGCCACCGGATTCGAGGAGGTGGGTCTGCTCTCGCTGTCGAGCGCCGACCACTCCGAGATCGGTGACGTCGCCAAGGGTCTGGCCGACCGCTACGAGGGCACCAACACCGGCCTGTCCCTCCCGAGCACCCGCGTCGACGCCTTCAACATCGACCTGGCCAACGAGCTGACCCGCAACGGCCGGCGGTCCGGGCTGACCTTCGCCCCCGAAGGGGGGTCGGAGCGGATCCGCAAGGTCATCAACAAGATGGTCACCGAGGAGGACCTCATCCGGACCGTCTCGGCGGCGTACGGCGCCGGCTGGCGACAGGTCAAGCTCTACTTCATGTGCGGCCTCCCGACGGAGACCGACGAGGACGTCCTCCAGATCGCCGAGGTCGCCAAGCGGGTCATCGAGACCGGCCGCGAGGTGGCCGGGCACAACGACATCCGCTGCACCGTCTCCATCGGGGGCTTCGTGCCCAAGCCGCACACTCCCTTCCAGTGGGCCGCCCAGCTGGGTGCGGAGGAGACCGACGCCCGGCTGGAGAAGCTGCGCGATGCCATCCGCGCCGACAAGCGCTACGGGCGCTCCATCGGCTTCCGGTACCACGACGGCAAGCCGGGCATCGTCGAGGGACTCCTTTCCCGTGGCGACCGCCGCGTCGGTCGGGTCATCGAGCAGGTCTGGCGCGAGGGCGGCCGCTTCGACGGGTGGAGCGAGTACTTCTCCTACGACCGGTGGATGAGCGCCGCCGAGACCGCGCTCGAGGGCACCGGCGTCGACGTCGCCTGGTACACCACCCGGGAGCGCGACGAGGCCGAGGTCCTCCCGTGGGACCACATCGACTCCGGTCTCGACAAGGAGTGGCTCTGGCAGGACTGGCTCGACGCGATCGACGAGACCGAGGTCGAGGACTGCCGCTGGACCCCGTGCTTCGACTGCGGCGTCTGCCCCCAGATGGGGACCGACATCGAGATCGGACCCACCGGCAAGACCCTGCTCCCGCTCACCGTCCTCGGCTCCGGCAAGGAGTCGATGGTCACCTCTTGACGGGGAGGGGGGACAATCTCCCCATGACCGTGACACCCGACGAGATCACCGCCGCCCTTCGTCACGCCGGGGTGCCCGATGCGCGGACCGACGCGCTGACCGTGGGGATGTACTCCGCGGACGCCGGCATCTACCGGGTCCCACCGCGCGCCGTCGTCTTCCCGCGGCACACCGACGAGATCGAGGGCACCCTCGCCGTCGCCCGCGACCTCGGTGTCCCGATCACCGCCCGCGGCGCGGGCACCTCCTGCGCCGGCAACGCCGTCGGGCCGGGCATCGTCATCGACACCGCGCGCCACCTCGGCCAGGTCCTCGACGTCGACGCCGAGAGCGCCACCGCGGTCGTCGAGCCCGGCACGGTCCACGCGACCCTGCAGGCCCGCGCCCGCGAGGTGGGGCTGCGCTTCGGGCCGGATCCGAGCAGCCACTCCCGCTGCACGGTCGGCGGGATGATCGGCAACAATGCCTGCGGCAACCGCGCGCTCGGCTACGGGCGGACGAGCGACAACATCGTGGGGATGGAGCTGCTCACCTCCGGCGGCACCCGGCTGTCGGCGACGACGGGTGTGGCGGGGGGCTCCCCTTCGCTCACCGGGGACGAGGCCCTCACCGCCGAGCTCACTCGGCTCACCGACGCACACCTCGACACGATCCGCACCTCCTTCGGGACCTTCGGGCGGCAGGTCTCGGGCTATGCCCTCGAGCACCTCGCCCCCGAGCGCGGCCGCGACGTCGGCCGGATGCTCGTCGGGTCCGAGGGCACCCTCGCTGTCGTGACGCAGGCGACGGTCCGCCTCGTCACGGACCCACCGGCGACGGCCCTGGCGGTCCTCGGCTTCCCCGACATCTACGCCGCCGGCGACGTCGCCCACCTCCTCAAGGCGCTGGGCGCGGTCGCCGCCGAGGGCATCGACTCCCGCATCGTCGACGTCGTGCGCACCCGCCGGGGACCGCACGCCGTGCCCGACCTGCCGAAGGGCGCCGCCTGGATGCTCGTCGAGGTGCCGGGGGAGGACCCGGCCGCGGCCCACGCCGCTGCCGAGCGGGTCTGCCGCGAGATCGGCGCGATCGACGCCGCCGTCGTCACCGACCCGGGTCACGCCCGGGCGCTGTGGAAGATCCGCGAGGACGGCGCCGGTCTCTCCGCCCGCTCGCCCCGTGACCGCCCCGCCCACGCAGGCTGGGAGGACGCGGCCGTGCCGCCGGCACGGCTCGGTGACTACCTGCGCGCCTTCGACGCACTCCTCGAGGAGCACGACGTCCAGGGCCTGCCGTACGGGCACTTCGGCGACGGATGCCTCCACATCCGTCTCGACATCGACCTCGACGCCCCCGACGCGACCGACCGGTACCGCCGGCTCGTCGAGGAGGCGGCCGACCTCGTCGCCGCCCACGGCGGGTCCCTCTCCGGCGAGCACGGGGACGGTCGCGCGCGCTCGGCCCTCCTGCCGCGGATGTACGGGACCGAGGCCATGGGGCTCTTCGGCGCGGTGAAGCACGCCTTCGACCCCGCCGGCCTGCTCAACCCCGGCGTCCTCGTCGACCCGGCGCCCGCGGAGGCCGACATCCGCATCCCCGCGGCCCGTAAGGTCACCATCCCGCTCGCCTTCGGCTACCCCGAGGACGGCGGTGACTTCAGCCAGGCCGTCCACCGCTGCACCGGGGTGGGCAAGTGCCGGGCCGCGGGCACGTCGACGACCGTCATGTGCCCGAGCTATCTCGCGACGGGGGAGGAGAAGGACTCCACCCGCGGCCGGGCCCGAGCCCTCCAGGAGATGCTCAACGGCGGGACGATCACCGACGGCTGGCGCTCGCCGGAGGTCCACGAGGCGCTCGACCTCTGCCTCTCCTGCAAGGGCTGCGCGAGCGACTGCCCCACGGGCGTCGACATGGCGACCTACAAGTCCGAGGCCCTCCACCAGACGTACAAGGGGCGCCTCCGCCCGCGCAGCCACTACTCCCTCGGTCGTCTCCCGCAGCTGGCCCGGATCGCCTCCCGCGCACCGCGACTCGTCAACGCGATGACCTCGCTCCCGGGGCTGAAGAAGGTCACCCTGCCCCTCGCCGGGGTCGATGCCCGACGCAGCCTGCCGACCTTCGCCCGGGAGACCTTCCGCACCTGGGCCCGGGACGAAGGGATGATCGCCTCGGCCGCCCAGATGGCCCGCGCCGACCACCCGGTCGCGATCTTCGTCGACTCCTTCACCGACCACTTCTCCCCGGACGTCGGTCGGGCCGGCGTGGCCCTGCTCCGCGAGGCGGGGTTCACCCCCTTCGTCCCCGCGGAGTCGCTGTGCTGCGGCCTGACCTTCATCTCGACGGGACAGCTCGACACGGCCCGGGAGACTCTCGACACCGCCGCCCGGGTCCTCGCGCCGGTCGCCGCCGCCGGCGTGTCGGTCCTCGGGATCGAACCGAGCTGCACCGCGGCCCTGCGCCACGACCTGCCCCGGCTCGTCGACTCGCCCGCGGCCCGGGAGGTGGCCGCGAGCGTCCGCACCGTGGCCGAGCTCCTCGGCGATGCCATCGACGAGGGACGGTGGAGCGCACCGGACCTCACCGGCGTCGAGGTCATCGCCCAGCCGCACTGCCACCACCACGCGGTGATGAGCTGGGCGGCCGACGAGGCCCTCCTCGCCCGCACCGGGGCGACCGTCCAGCGCCTCGGTGGCTGCTGCGGCCTCGCCGGCAACTTCGGCGTCGAGCTGGGTCACCACGAGGTCTCCGTCAAGGTCGCGGAGCAGCAGCTGCTCCCGGCGATCGACGGGGCGTCGCCGGACGCGGTCGTCCTCGCCGACGGGTTCTCCTGCCAGACCCAGATCGCGGACCTCTCGGAGCGGACCGGCATCCACCTCGTCGAGCTCCTGCGTCGCGGCGCCTAGGCTTGACCCCCATGGCCAAGCAACGCACTCCCGACGGACCGCCCCCACCCCCCGCGGTCCAGAAGCTGCGCGTCCAGTACGCCCGCCGCGGGCGGCTGCGCCACTCCTCGACGCGGGACTTCGGGCGGGCGCTCGAGCGTGCGCTGCGCCGCTCCGGGGTGCCGATGGCCTACTCGGCGGGCTTCCACCCGCACCCGAAGATCTCCTACGCCAACGGTGCCGCGACCGGCGCGGCGAGCGAGGCGGAGTACTTCGAGATCTCGGTGACCGAGCAGGTCGACCCGGCGGCCGTGGCCGTCGCGCTCGACGAGGCACTGCCGGACGGGCTCGACATCATCACGGTCGTCGAGGCCCAGCCGGGGGCGCTGGCCGACCGGCTCCAGGCGAGCCGGTGGCAGCTGGCCTTCCCCGGGGTGGATCCGGCCGATCTGGAGCGGGCCGTGGCCGGCTTCCTCGCCGAGGAGGTCGTCGAGGTCGAGCGGATGTTCAAGCGGGGGATGAAGTCCTACGACGCGCGCGGACCGGTGATCCGGGCGGACACGGGGGTGCGGGAGGACGGTTGTGCGATACTGACGATGGTCGTGCGGCACACCACACCTGCCGTTCGCCCCGACGACGTACTCAGAGCGTTTGCTGCTGTCACCTCGTTCGCGCCGCCCCGGTCGCCGATCGCAACCCGACTGGCGCAGGGGGTCTGGAGCAGCGAGACCGAGAGCGTGGCCGATCCACTGGCCATCGACTGAGCGCCGTCGGCCCCGTGGGGGTGCCGCGCAGGGCGCGAGCCGTCACGAGGTAACACGGACTTGCTTCCGCGGGCCGCCAGAGCCCGCGAACGCCGCGCCAGCGGCCTGGTCGCACCCCTCGAGGTGTCGGTGTGGGGCAGGGCTGCGGGCGCTGGAGGTGCCGCATGGCTCCCGAGAACGACACGCCGGCCGAGGAATCGACCGAGGAAACCCCCGCCACCGCGACGGTCCCGAGCTTCGGGCTCCTCTTCCAGCCGCCGGCGCCGGTGGCCGCCCCACCCCGCCGCACACCGGACGCGGAGCCGGAGGCCGGCGACGAGCAGGATGACTCCTCGGACACCGGCGACGACCGCGCGGACGGGTCGCAGGGCGACGAGGACCAGCAGGGTGAAGGGGGGCGCGGCCGGCGTCGCCGCCGTGGCGGTCGCGGCCGCAACCGGTCCTCCGATGGTGCCAACGACTCCGGTGACGACTCCGGGTCCGACGGCGGGCAGGGCTCCGGTTCGGGGCAGGACTCCCAGACCAAGGACTCGCCGGCGAAGGACTCCGGCGGCAGCGACTCCGGGGACGGGCAGGACGAGGACGACCAGGACGGCGACGGCCAGTCCTCCGGCACCTCGCGGCGCCGCCGGCGTCGCCGCCGCGGAGGCGGCGGTGGCAACGGGGGCGGTGGTCAGGACGACCCGCCCGGCACCGTGACCAAGGTGCGCGACTCCCGCCGCAACGAACCGCAGGCCATCAAGGGCAGCACTCGCCTCGAGGCGAAGAAGCAGCGCCGCCGTGAGGGCCGCGAGGCCGGCCGCCGGCGGACGATCATCACCGAGGCAGAGTTCCTCGCCCGGCGGGAGAGCGTCGAGCGGGTCATGGTCGTGCGGCAGCAGGGTGACCGCACCCAGATCGGTGTCCTCGAGGACGGCGTCCTCGTCGAGCACTACGTCTCCCGCGAGACGACGTCGACGATGGTCGGCAACGTCTACCTCGGCCGCGTGCAGAACGTCCTGCCGAGCATGGAGGCCGCCTTCGTCGACATCGGCAAGGGCCGCAACGCCGTGCTCTACGCCGGTGAGGTCAACTGGGAGGCCCAGGGCGTCGGCAACGGGCAGGCCCGCCGGATCGAGAATGCGCTCTCCTCCGGCGACTCGGTCCTCGTCCAGGTGACCAAGGACCCCGTCGGCCACAAGGGTGCTCGACTCACCTCGCAGGTCTCCCTGCCCGGTCGCTACCTCGTCTACGTGCCCGAGGGCTCGATGACCGGCATCTCCCGCAAGCTCCCGGACACCGAGCGCTCGCGCCTCAAGGGCATCCTCAAGCAGGTCGTCCCGGACACCTCCGGTGTCATCGTGCGCACCGCGGCCGAGGGCGCCTCGGAGGAGGAGCTGACGAAGGACGTCCAGCGCCTGACGAAGACCTGGGACACGATCAGCGGCAAGGCCGAGTCCAAGATGGGCAAGAATGCCTCGGCCGGTGGCGCGCCGACGCTGCTGCACTCCGAGCCGGACATGACCGTGCGCGTCATCCGCGACATCTTCAACGAGGACTTCGCGAGGATGGTCGTCTCCGGCGACGACGCCTGGCGGGAGATCAAGGGTTATGTCGACGAGGTCGCCCCCGACCTCTCCGACCGCCTCGAGAAGTACACGGGCGACAAGGACGTCTTCAGCGAGCACCGCATCGACGAGGCGATCGCCAAGGCGATGGACCGCAAGGTGTGGCTGCCCTCCGGCGGCTCCCTCGTCATCGACCGCACCGAGGCGATGACGGTCGTCGACGTCAATACCGGGAAGTTCACCGGTGCCGGCGGCAACCTCGAGGAGACGGTGACGAAGAACAACCTCGAGGCCGCCGAGGAGATCGTCCGGCAGCTCCGCCTCCGCGACATCGGCGGGATCATCGTCGTCGACTTCATCGACATGGTCCTCGAGACCAACCGGGACCTCGTCGTCCGCCGCCTCCTCGAGTGCCTCGGCCGGGACCGGACGAAGCACCAGGTCGCCGAGGTCACCTCGCTCGGCCTCGTGCAGATGACCCGCAAGCGGGTCGGGGCCGGCCTCATCGAGGTCTTCTCCGAGACCTGCGAGCACTGCTCGGGCCGGGGCATCATCGTCCACTCCGAGCCGGTCGCCCACGACCACGGGGGCGGCTCCTCCTCCGGTGGCAACAGCGGTGGTGGCCGCTCCCGCAAGGGCCGGTCGAAGGGTGGCAACGGCGACTCCCAGCAGAAGCAGGCGACCCCGGAGCCGGAGGAGACCGACGCCAACGGCCGGACCGCGGCCCAGATCGCCGCTGCGGCCCACGCGGCCGCCGTGAAGAGCATCGCCGGTGAGGCGGTGGAGGACGACGTGGCGGACCTCCCTTCGTCCGAGCAGGAGGCCGCCCCCGAGGCAGCCCCCGAGCCGGAGCCCGCCCCGGAGCCGGAGCCCGCCCCGGAGCCGGAGCAGAAGCCCCGGCGCCGTGCCGGTCGCCGTGCCGCCTCGAGCTCCGGTGCACCGGTGGCCCTCCAACCGGTCGACCTCACCGCGTCAGCGGCGAGCGACAGCGCGCCGCTGACCTCCATCGCGGGGGAGAGCGGT
>DXAR01000095.1 GCA_019116945.1 Candidatus Janibacter merdipullorum
GCCGCGCTGGGGGTGCTGCCGCTCGTCGTCCTCGGGCAGCTCGGGCTCATCGTCGGGCTCGGTGTCCTCCTCGACACCCTGCTCGTGCGCACCGTCGTGGTTCCAGCGGCGACGGCCCTGCTCGGGGACCGCTTCTGGTGGCCGGGCCGGGTAGCGTCGCGGCCGTGAGCGAGATGGCAGCACCCCACCGGGCCGACGGGAGCTCTCGTCGGCCCGGCCCGGTCGGGGTGCCCGGCGAGGACGCGGTCTCCGGCGGCACGACGCGGTGGCTGCGGCTGGGGCAGCACTCCCTCCTCGCCGTCCTCGCGCTCGTCTGCCTCACCCGCGCCGTCGACGCCGGGGCCCACCCGGTCGGGGAGGTCGCCGGGCTCCTGACCTTCGTCGCCTGGTACCTCGCGGGGATACCCCTCACCCACCGCGGCCTGGGCGGGGGCGTGTGGTTCGTCGTCCTCACCCTCCTGTGGGGTGGGCTCGTCCTCATCTCCCCGGAGAACGTCTGGCTCGCCTTCCCCCTCTGGTTGCTCGCCGGTCATCTGCTCCCGTTGGGCGCTGGCCTCCTCATCTCCTCGGCCGTCCTCGCGGTCGTCGTCGCCGAACCGGTCCGGCAGACGGGGACTGCTCCCTTCGCCGCGATCATCGGCCCGGCCATCGGCATGGTCGTCGCCCTGGGGATCTCCCGCGCCCAGATCGCCCTCGTCCGGGACGGCATCGAGCGACAGCGCCTCATCACCTCCCTCTGCGCCGCGCAGGCCGAGACGGCCGCTCTCACTGACGAGCTGGCGCGCGTGCAGCGGGCCGAGGGCGCCACGAGCGAGCGCACCCGGCTCTCCCGCGACATCCACGACGGCATCGCGCAGGGCTTCTCCTCGATCCTCCTGCTGACCCGGGCCGCCCGGGCCGAGCCGGACCCCGACCGCCTCCGGGCGACCCTCGGGCAGCTCGAGAGCAGCGCCGCGGACGGGCTCGAGGAGTCCCGCCGCGTCGTCGCCGCCCTCGCGCCGGCCGACCTGGACGAAGGGAGCCTCACCGGCGCCGTCCGTCGGGTCACCGAGCGCTTCGCCGAGGAGTCGGGGGTGAGCGCTCACGTCTCCGTCGCGGGTGTCCTCGCGCCCCTTCCCACGACGGCTGAGGTCACCCTGCTGCGCTGCGTCCAGGGCGCCCTGGCGAATGTGCGCGCCCACGCCGACGCCACCCGGGTCGTCGTCAGTCTCGACGAGACGGAGGACTCGGTGCGGGTCGACGTCGTCGACGACGGTCGCGGCTTCGACGCCTCCTCCTGGTGGTCCGAGACCCCCGACTCGATCGGCGAAGGCGGCTACGGCCTCCGGGCCACGCGTGCCCGCCTGCGCGAGATCGGTGGTGGCCTCGACGTCGAGTCGACCATCAGCGAGGGTACGGCCGTCTCCGCATGGATCCCGATCCCCCGCCCTTCGTCGGAGAGGAATGCGTCATGACCGTGCGTGTCGTCGTCGTCGAGGACCATCCCGTGACCCGGATGGGCATCGTCACCCTCCTCGACCAGGACGAGGGCGTCTCCGTCGTCGGCGAGGCCGCCACCGGTGAGGAGGCCCTCGCCGTCGTCGCGAACGAGCACCCGGACGTCGTCGTCACCGACCTCCGGCTCGGTGACGACATGGATGGGGTCGGGGTCACGGCGGCGGTGCGTGCCGCGGTGCCCGCCCCGGCTGTGCTCGTCCTCACGACCTACGACACCGACCGCGACATCGTCCGCGCGGTCGAGGCCGGCGCGGCCGGCTACCTGCTCAAGGACACCGACCCCGCCGAGATCACCTCGGCCGTCGTCAGGGCCGCAGCCGGGGAGACGGTCCTCTCCCTCGAGCTCGCCCAGCGGGTGGTCGCCCGTATCTCCCGACCGCAGGCGGACCTGTCCGCCCGCGAGGTGGAGATCCTCGCGGCGGTCGCCCGGGGGCTGGGGAACCGCGAGATCGCGCGGGGGCTCTTCATCTCCGAGGCGACCGTCAAGACCCACCTCGTGCACGCCTTCACCAAGCTCGACGTCGACTCACGGACCGCCGCGGTCGCCCGAGCGCGGGAGGACGGGCTGCTGCCCTGACCCGCTGCTCGGCGGGCGCGCCGGGTGAGCCCGGACCGGTGGCGCCTCAGGCCTTGAGCCGGTAGCCCACCCCTCGGACGGTGAGGATGCGCTCCGCGCCGATCTTCGAGCGAAGGGAGCGGACGAAGACGTCGACGACGTTGGACCCCGGGTCGAAGTCCATGTCCCAGACCATCCCGAGCAGCTGCTCGCGGGAGAGGACCTGCTCGGCGTGCTCGACGAAGGCCTCGAGGAGGGCGAACTCCCGTGCGGTGAGCTCGACCTCGCGGCCGGCGACGAGGGCCGTGCGACGTCGGATGTCGAGGCTGAGGTCTCCTGCGGAGAGGGTGCCGTCGTCGGCCGGGGCAGCGCCCCCTTCGCGCAGTCGCAGGCGCACCCGGGCGAGCAGCTCGGCGAACTGGAAGGGCTTGGTCATGTAGTCGTTGGCCCCGCCCTCGAGGCCGGTGACGGTGTCGTCCACGCCGTCGCGGGCGGTGAGGATGATCACCGGGAGGTCGACACCGTCGCCCCGCAGGCGACGGAGCACCTCGAAGCCGTCGAGGCCCGGGAGGCCGACGTCGAGGACGAGCAGGTCGAAGGCTCCCGTCGAGGCGAGCGCCCAGGCCTGGCGCCCGTCCCCGGTGATCGTCGTCCGGTACCCGCTGGCCCGGAGCCCCTTGTCGACGAAGCTCGCGATCTCCTCGTGGTCCTCGGCGATGAGGATGGCGCTCATGGTCCCTCCGGGGTGTGCTCGTGCTGGTCGGACGGCCCGTCGTCCTCGACGACGGGCAGGACGAGGGTGAAGACGGCGCCCACGCCGGGCTCGCCGCCGACGTCCACACGACCACCATGGCCCACGGCGATCGCGGAGACGATGGCCAGCCCGAGGCCGGCCCCGCTGTGGCGTCGACCGTCCGGCGGCTCCCCGTGGGTGAAGCGCTCGAAGATCCGCTCCCGCTCGGCGTAGGGGACGCCGGGACCGGTGTCCTCGACGCTGATCGTCAGGGCACGACCGAGGGCGGGGTCGTCGACGACCTCCGAGGTGAGGGTGATGGCGTCCCCGTCCCGGGTGTGCTGGACGGCGTTCTGCGCGAGCTGCAGGACGGCCTGGGTCACCCGCTGGGAGTCCAGGCTGGCCGTGCCCTCCGCGATCCTGCCCAGCCGCCACTTGCGATCGGCCAGGGCGGAGATCTTCGCCTCGAGGGCAACCGTGAGGAGGGAGACGTCGACTCCCTCCGTGCGCCGGACGAAGTCGGGCCGGTCCGCCTTGGCCAGGGCGAGCAGGTCCGTGACGATCCGGCTCATGCGATCCAGCTCGCCGGTGACGAGGCGGAGGGTCACCTCCCGGGACTCGGGGTCGTCGTCCATGAGCTCGAGGTGCCCGCGGATGACGGTGATCGGGGTCCGCAGCTCGTGCCCGGCGTCGTCGACGAAGCGTTGCTCGGCCCGGAAGGCCTGCTCCAGACGGTCGAGCATCCGGTTGAAGGTGGACGCGAGACCGGAGACGTCGTCGTCGCCGACGTCGATGCGCCGGGTGAGGTCCTGCTCGGTGATCTCTTCAGCGGCCTCGTGGACGAGGCGCACCGGACGCAGCATCCGTCCCGCGGCGAGCCAGGAGACGATACCGGCGAAGAGCAGGGCACCCAGGGAGACGAAGACGAGGGTGCGGACCGTCCGGTCCGCCTCGGCCCGGTCACCGGCGGTGAAGATCCCCACGATGAGGACCGCGTCGTCGCCGTTGCGCACGTCGACCGTGGTCCGTGCCCAGCGCATCTCGCCGGCTGGGGTGTCCTGCGTCCCCGACGAGGACCTGCTCACCGCGTCGAGGAAGTCCTGGTCGCGGGTCGGGTCGTACTCCTCCGGCTTCGGTGCGCCCGGCCCCTGGAGCGGGAGGACGGACCCGCCCTCGCCGACGTAGCCGACGATGATCTCGTCGCTGCCGGGCCGCTGCCGGGTCAGGTAGACCTCCAAGAGCCGCTGGGCGGAGGTGAAGGGCTTGGACGTCTCGGGGTCCTTGCCGTCCTCGGTGAAGGTGCGGAACTCCTCGACCTCTTGGGTGACGTCGGCGTTGGCGTCGTTGGTCACGGCGAGGTGGAGACTCTCCCGGACGACGATGACGACGGTGAGGAGGGTGACGAGGAGGACGAGCACCATCCACCCCACGATGGTGTCCCGCGCGAGCCGGGGACGGCGTCGACGGACCTGGGGCTCGTCGGGCCCGGTCCCCTCAGCCTGCATCAGTCGTCGT
>DXAR01000002.1 GCA_019116945.1 Candidatus Janibacter merdipullorum
AGGAGTCGCTCGTCGAGGGCATCCACGCCTACCCCGGCCGGGGGACGCAGGTGCCGCTCTACATCCTCGGCTCCTCCCTCTTCGGCGCCCAGCTCGCCGCCGCCTACGGACTGCCGTACGCCTTCGCGAGCCACTTCGCACCCGACGCGCTCGAGCAGGCGGTCCGTGTCTATCGCGAGCGGTTCACCCCCAGCGAGCAGCTGGAGCGGCCGTACGTCATCGCCGCGGCCAACGTCATCGCCGCCGACGACGGAGCCGAGGCTCGGCAGATCGAGGAGAAGGTCCTCCATGCCCGGGTGCGGATGCTCGCCGGGCGGGTCGGCTCGGGGCCGATCGACGACGACACGGTCGTCGCGCTCCTCGACACGGCGGTCGGCGCGCAGGCGCGGCACATGCTCCACCACACCATCGCCGGCGACGCCGGGGAGGTCGCCCGGGGGTTGGCGGACTTCGCCGTGCTGGCGGATGCCGACGAGCTCATGGTCACGAACCCGGCCCCCGGTCTGGACCAGCGGCTGCGGACCCTGGAGATCCTCGCCGCGCTCTGACCGAAACCTGACCCTTGGACGGTTTTCCTGACCGAAGTGGGGTGGAGTCGCCCATCGGGTGGGCCTAGCGTTGTTCCTGCGACGCTTCGTGGCCCGCACATCCCGCACTTCGTGTGCGAGCGACGAGCTGAACCGACCGAGCAGGGCCGGGAAGGGACCTGTTCGGCCTTCGGTTTCCCGGGTTACGCCCGGGCGACCGCCTCTGGGTAGGCCCCCTTCGACGTCATGTCTCCTCCCCCCGACGTCGAGGGGGGCCTTGGCGTTCCCGCTCAGACCGGCAGGTCGCGCACCTCGATCAGTCCCGGCTCGGAGACGACCCCGACAGGACCCGACCGGGCGAAGGCGGCCCATATCTCCCGCAGCCGTCGGCCGGAGCGATCGAGGTCGCGGGGATCGGCTCCGGCGACGATCTCGGCCCCGGCCCAGGTCTCCGGGTGCCCGAAGAGGAGGGGGAGCTCGACGGTGTGCGCCCCCGCGAGTGGGTTGCCGGGGGCGCCCCACCTGATGAGGTAGCGCTGACCACGACCACCCGCGTGGTGGTGACGGTCGGCGAAGGCGAGGACCCCCCTTCCGTAGATCCGGTCGGTGAGCCGGGCGACGAGGCGGCGGACGAAGGGCGCCGCCCACCGCCACGACATGAGGCCGCCGGCGGCCTTGGCGACGAAGAAGGCCGCCTCCCGGTCGGTCGACCCGATGAGGACCTCCACACGACCGGCGGCCTCGCTCCAGGCGGCGTCGAGGTCGGCCTCGGCGGGCAGCGGGTCGTGCCCGTACTGCACGCCGAAGGGCATCCCGGCGCGCAGTCCGTACTTGGCGAAGGGGGGTTCCACCCCCGGCTGGGCGGCGAGGACCTCGTCGATGTGGGCCTCGGCCGTCACGGCCTCGGCGGCCTGCATCATGCGGGCGGCCATCTCGCTGCGTCCGGGCATGACCCCGATGGGTGGGCTCTGGATGATGGCGCGGTGGAAGAGGCCCTCCGCTCCCTTCGCGATCATGAGGTGCGCGGTGGCGTCGCCCCCGGCGGACTGGCCGAAGACGGTCACCGCGTCGGGGTCGCCACCGAAGGCGGCGATGTTGGTGCGGACCCAGCGCAGCGCTTCGATCTGGTCGAGGAGGCCGAGGTTGGCCGGGCGACTCGCCCCGTCGCCGAGGTAACCGAGGAGGCCCAACCGGTAGGTGACGGTGACGACGACGACCTGCTGCTCCGTGACGAGCCGGGCCGGGTCGTAGATCGCGAGGTCGCCGGCGCCGGAGGTGTAGGAGCCGCCGTGGATCATCACCATGACCGGCAGGGCCGCGCCCGCCGTCGCGGAGGCCGGGACGGTCACCGAGAGGCGTTGGCAGTCCTCGTCGTGACCGAGCTCGCCGCGCGTGACGCCGAGGACACGCTCGGTGAACTCCATCGGCGGCTGCGGGCAGGCCGGTGCCTTCCGGGTCGCGTCGACGAGGGGGACGCTCGGCTCGGGTGTCGGCCGCTCGAAGCGGCCCGCCCGGGCGTAGCGAATCCCCCTGGCCCGCAGGACATCCCCGTCGGCCACCCCGACGATCTCCCCTGCGGGGGCTGACCAGCGAGGGGTGCTCCCTTCGGCCTCGGTGCTCGACGTCATGGCCCGACGGTAGCCAATAAGTCGCTGGTGGCTGTCGGCCCTCTGGCCTAGCGTGGTGGCACGTGACGAACCACGCGATCGAGGCCACCGGCCTGACGAAGACCTACGGGAAGGTGCGTGCCCTTCGGGGCATCGACCTCGCCGTCCCCGCGGGAAGTGTGCTCGGCGTCCTCGGGCCCAACGGCGCCGGCAAGACGACGGCCGTGCGCATCCTCTCCACCCTCATCCGCCCGGATGCGGGACGGGCGAGCGTCGCGGGGGTCGACGTCGTCGCCGACCCCCTGGAGGTGCGCTCGCGCATCGGCGTGGCGGGTCAGTACGCGGCCGTCGACGAGTACCTCTCCGGCCGGGAGAACCTCGAGATGATCGGGCGCCTCTACCACCTCGGGGGGCCCGCGGCGCGTCGTCGGGCCACGGAGCTGCTCGCCGACTTCCGACTCGAGGACGCGGCCGACCGCCCGGCGAAGACCTACTCCGGCGGCATGCGTCGGCGACTCGACCTGGCGGGGGCCCTCGTCATGCGTCCCGCCGTGGTCTTCCTCGACGAGCCGACGACGGGCCTCGACCCCCGTTCGCGGGGCGACATGTGGGAGGTCATCCGCGACCTCGTCGGGTCGGGGACGACAGTGCTCCTCACGACCCAGTACCTCGAGGAGGCCGACTACCTCGCCGACGACATCGTCGTCATCGACCAAGGGCAGATCATCGCCCAAGGGACCGCTGACCAACTCAAGGCCCACGTCGGCGGGGAGCGCCTCACCGTGACGGTCGCGGAGGAGGAGCGTCTCGACGACGCGGTTGCCGCCGTGCAGCCGGTGGGGAGCGGCGAGGTGGATGTCGACGAGCACACCCGCACGCTCATCGTCCCCGTCGACACCGGCACCACCGCCCTCGTGGACGCCGTCGGGCGCCTCGGCGCCGTGGGGATCACGGTGCAGGACATCGGCATCCGCCGGCCCACGCTCGACGATGCCTTCCTCTCGCTCACCGGGCACCGCGCCGAGGACGAGACCGAGACCGAGACCCGGGAGGAGAGCGCATGAGTCACCTCGTCAGCGACTCGATGACGATCGTCCGGCGCAACCTCATCAAGATCAAGCGCGTCCCGGACCTGCTCGTCTTCACCACCCTGCAGCCGATCATGTTCGTGCTGCTCTTCGGCTTCGTCTTCGGGGCACTCACCGGGGGCAACCCCGACGGGTACCGCGAGTTCATGATGGCCGGGATCTTCGCGCAGACCGTCGTCTTCGGCGGGACCTTCACCGGCTTCGGCATGGCCGAGGACATGCAGAAGGGGGTCATCGACCGCTTCCGCACGCTGCCGATGCACCCCGGGGCCGTCCTCATCGGGCGCACCCTGTCCGACGTGGTCAACAACGTCATCTCGCTCCTCGTCATGGCCCTGACCGGCCTGGCGATCGGGTGGCGGATGCGCGAAGGGCTCCTCGAGACCTTCGTCGGTTTCGCGCTGCTGCTCCTCTTCGCCTACGCCATCAGCTGGATCATGGCCTTCGTCGGACTCAAGGTGCGCACGCCAGAGGTCGTCGGCAATGCGGCCTTCATCGTCATCTTCCCGTTGACCTTCATCGCCAACACCTTCGTCCCTGCGGAGAACCTGCCGTCCGCGCTGCGGGCCTTCGCCGGCTGGAACCCCGTCTCGACGCTCACGCACGCCGCCCGAGAGAACTTCGGCAACCTCGATGCCCTGGCTGGGCAGGGGATGAGCGAGGAGGCCGCGCGGCAGGCCGCGGAGTACACGTGGGCGCTGCAGCACGCGGAGCTCTACACCCTCGCGTGGGTGATCATCATCCTCGCGATCTTCGTGCCGCTCTCGATCCGGACCTACCAGCGGACGGTGCTGCGCTGATGGACGAGATCGAGGCCTTCTGGCAGCGGGCGCAGCAGCACGCCGACCTCGCCTCCGTGTCCTCCTACACGGGGGCCAACCCGCTCGCGCTCCTCCGGCCGCCGGCGTGGGCGTTCGGGGTCACCCCGGAGCTGGCCGACGAGCTCCTCGCGCTCGTCCTCGCCGGGACCAAGACGGCGACCGCCTCCGCTCTCTGGGACTACGAGGCCGAAGGGGAGGACCTCCCTTCGGAGGGCACCCTCGGCATCGTCGTCGACGGCTCCGGACATCCGCGGGCCCTCGTCGTCACGACCCGGGTGCGGACCGTCCTCTTCGACGAGGTGGACGCGGAGCACGCCTACGCCGAAGGGGAGGGCGACCGCTCGCTGGCCAACTGGCGGCGGGTGCACGAGGACTTCTTCACCGAGCACGCGGCCCACGACCGGGGCTTCGCCCCGGACATGCCCGTCGTCCTCGAGGAGCTGCGGGTGCTCCACGCCGAGCCCTGACCCTGTGCCCGATAAGCCCGGGTGCGCCGGGGTGCGCACGGCGGGTGCTCGGCCGCTCGTCAGACCCGGTGGCGCAGTCCCGTCGCACGCTGGGTGCGGCGCTCGACGGCGGCGCGGACCGCGGCCTCGGACCCGACGAGGGTCACCGACTCCTGGGCCCGGGTGATCGCGGTGTAGAGCAGCTCGCGGGTGAGGAGTCGGGAGGCCGCGTCGGGCAGCAACACCGTCACCGAGCGGGCCTGGCTGCCCTGGCTCTTGTGGATCGTCAGCGCGTGCGCGGTCTCGACCTCGGCGAGGGAGGTCGCGGCGTGCACCGCAGGCGAGGTCGGCTCCCCGAAGGCGCCGACGACCCGGGCGTCCTCCCGCAGGGCCATGACGCCGGTGTCGCCGTTGTAGAGCCCGAGGCCCCGGTCGTTGGTCGTCACGAGCAGGGGGCGCCCGACGACCTGGCGTCCGGCGTACTCCGTGGCCTCGCCGAGCCACCGCTCGACCCGGTCGTTCCACGGGCCGACGCCCCACGGGCCGTCGCGGTGGGCGCAGAGCAGTCGGTGCTCCCCGAGCTGGGTCAGGGCCCCCGCGTAGTCCCCCGCGAGAGCGTGCTCCCGCAGCCGGAGAGCATGCTCGAGGAGACGCGGCCGCAGGGCCTCGTCGGCGGCGAGGACGTCGTCGACGACGAGGTGCTCGACCGGTCCGCCCGATCGCGCCGCGCCCAGCAGCTCGAGGGTCCGGTCGGCGTCGCCGGTGCGGACGGCCTCGGCGAGCGCTCCGATCTCCTCCCCGAAGCGGTGCGAGGTGCGCAGCCGGACGACCGGGCTGCCCTCGCGGCCGGCGTAACCGGCGACGAGGTCGGCGAGGACGGCTCCGGCCTCGACGGAGGCGAGCTGGTCGGGGTCACCGACGAGGACGAGCCGGGAGGTCGGGCGCAGCGCCTCGAGCAGGCGTGCGGTGAGCGTCAGGGAGAGCATCGACGCCTCGTCGACGACGACGATGTCGTGCGGCAGCGGGTTGCGTCGGTCGCGGCGGAAGCGGTTGCTGCTGTCCGGCCGCCAGCCGAGCAGCCGGTGGACCGTCACGGCCTCGACGTCGCTGCCGAGACGGGCCCGGTCAGGGGCCGGGAGGTGCTCGAGGGAGCCGAGCACTGACTCGCGCAGCCGGGCCGCAGCCTTGCCCGTGGGGGCGGCCAGCGCGATGCGTGGGCGGTGACCGGTGGCCTCGGCCTGCTCGAGGAGGAGGGTCAGCAGGCCGGCGACGGTCGAGGTCTTGCCCGTGCCGGGGCCGCCGGCGAGCACGCTCGTCAGCCGCGAGGCCGCCGAGCGCACCGCGTCCCGCTGCTCCGACCAGGAGTCGTCGGGGAAGACCCGCCCCAGCCCGGCGTCGAGGACCGCCCGGTCGACCGTGGGAGCCGCCGTCCGGGCACGCCGGTCGAGATCCTCGGCCACCTGCACCTCCTCTCGGTGGTAGCGGTCGAGGTAGACGAGGTCGTGCTCGACGTGCAGCACCCCGGCGGCAGCCATTGCGCTCTCCGCGACCTGCTGCAACCAGTCGGACGTCGTGGGCAGCTCGACGAACCCGAGCTCGCCCGCGTCGTCACCGGTATCGTCACCGCGCTCGCCCGTGAGGAGCTCCCGGGCATGCTCCGGGGACAGGCTCGTCGAGCCTTCCCGGGCACTGCGGACGACGAGCGCGAGGGTCACGACGACGACGGGGTCGGTCTCGTCGACGAGCTCGGCGAGCCGCGACGCGACGTGCACGTCGGCGGCCTCGAGGACGCCCGCGGCGTTGAGGACGGCGAGGTCCCCGCTGGCCGTCAGAGCGAGCCGCCGGTCGTGGGGGTCGTCGGGGGCGATGGCGGTCATCGGGCCTCCTCGGTCCGTGGTCCGCGGCCGTCGAGGAGGTCGGAGACGGCCTCGACGAGGGCGATCGGCGGTTGCCACGAGAAGACACCCGTCGGGTGGTCGTTGACGACCGGCGTCGCGGGACCGGCCATGCCGCGCAGGTAGAGGTAGAGCACCCCGCCGAAGTGGCGGTCGGGGTCGTAGCCCGGCTGCCGCCAGCGCAGGAACCGGTGCAGGACGACGCCGTAGAGGATGGCCTGGAGCGGGTAGGAGGAGTGGTTCATGGCCTCGCGCAGCGCAGCCCGGTCGTAGTGGGCGGTGCTCAACGGGGTGTCGACGGGACCGAGCCAGTTGGTCTTGTAGTCGACGACGAGGTGCCGGTCTCCCACACGCAGGACGACGTCGACGGAGCCGGTGAGGTAGCCGCGGAGGGGCTGATCGCCGAGCGTGGGGTCGTCGAGCGCCTCGGCGAAGGGGAGGACCGGGTCGTCCGCGGGCAGGTGGGCGCGCATGAGGTCGGCGAGGTCCCCGAGGCGCGCTTCCCCGTTCGAGCGCACCGCGTCACCGGTCGCGGAGTCACCGCCCCCGAGCGGCAGCTCGAACTCCATCTCGCACAGCCGGTCGCGGGCGGGGATGTCGCGCAGGGTGGTGCCCGGAACGAGCGGGCCGAGCGGCGAGCCGACGACCTCGACGAGGGCGTCGGCCAGTGCCTCCCGGTCCAGATCGGGCACTGGCCAGTGGATGATCTGCTCCTCGATGTGCCCGCGGAGCTCCGTGCGGAGGTCGCCCGCCCCCGCATCGGCCTCCTCGAGGACGGCGTGGACGAGTGAGCCGAAGCCGGCGCCCACCGGCAGCTCGGCCATGGGCGAAGGGAGGTGCTCGCCCGGTGCGTCGGCGTCCACGGGCGCGGCGGGGGTGCTCCCTTCGTCGTCTCGCCGGTCGGTGCCCTCCGGCTCGCTGGCGACCAGATCGGCTGCCGGTGGGGCGGCCTCGTCCATCGGCCGGGTCAGCGCCGTGTAGGAGGTCCGGCGCCACGCGTCGTCGACGGTGCGGGTGAAGTGCCGTACGGACAGCTCGCCGGTGGGGGGCGCCGAGGGCATGGGGAGCGGTGCCGGGGTGTCGACGACCTCGACCCGGAGTGCCCCCTGCCGCTCCCACTCCTCGACCTGGGCCCGCAGGGTCTCGTCACCGGGGACGGGGTGGCTCCGCGGCACGGCTCCCTGCCCGCGGCTGCGACCGAGCAGGATCCGGTGGAGGGGCGAGGGGGCGGTGTTCTTCGCCGACGGGAACCACCACGTGACGACCTGGCTCTGCGCGCGGGTCAGGGCGACGTAGAGGAGGCGCAGGGACTCGCCACTCTCCTCGGCGGCCGCCCGGTCGAGCCGGTCACGGCGTCCCTCGTCGGAGGTGATCCCGATGTCGAGGCAGCGAGTGCGGTCCTCGCGGTGGAAGTGGAGGACATCGGGCCGCGGCAGCCACCGGTCGGCGACGAAGGGCAGCATGACGACCGGGTACTGCAGGCCCTTGCTCGCGTGGATGGTCGCCAGGTGCACCGCGTCGGCGTCGCTGTCGAGGCGTCGGGCCCGCTCCTCCTTGCGCGAGGCGCTCATGCGGTCGCGCAGCCACGCGGTGAGCGAGGCGAGGCCGTCCCCCTCGGTGACGACCCGCTGGTGCAGGGTCTCGCCGACGTGCCGCAGGTCGGTGAGGAGGCGCTCGCCGCCGGTGCGGGCGAGGACGCGGGCGTCCAGGCCGTCGGCGGTGGCCGCCGCGAGCACGGCCGCCACGCCGCGGCGGGCGAGCAGCCCGGCCCACGTGCGCAGCCGGTGGGCGATCTCCTCGGTGAGGTCGTCGCCGCGAGCGTCGAGATCGCCGGCGCTGGCCCCGACGAAGGGAGTCAGGGCCGCCGCCCGCACCCGCTCCGGGCGGTGGGTCAGCTCCATCGCCTCGAGCAGGGTGAGCCAGGCGCTCGCCGCCGGCGAGTCGTAGATGCTGTCGCTGGAGACGATGATCGACCGGAGCCCGACGGCGCCGAGCGCCGAGCGCACGTGGTCGAGCTGGGCGCGGGTGTGGGCGAGGACGGCGATGTCCCCGGCGCGCAGCGGCCGCCCGTCGAAGGTCGCACCCCGGGCGAGCAGTCGGGTGATCTCCGCAGCGCAGTCGGCGGCGACCCGCGGTCGGATCGACCCGATGCTGATCGACTGCTGGCCGGGCACCTGCACGAGCTCGCTCGGGAGCACGCGGAGCCGGACCGGGTCGAGGAGCCCGTCGGGGGCGACCCCGTCGGCGATCCCGAGACGGCTCGTCTCCTTCGCGGCACGGACCGGGTGCACGACGATCTCGGGGTCCCCGAGCTCCGCCCCGCCGAGGAGGACGCCGAGGCTGCGGACGAGCGGGGCGTCGGAGCGGTGGTTGGTGTCGAGCGTGTGGGTCGTCGACGCGGTCTCGGCGGCGGTGAGGTAGGTGTCGACGTCACCGCCGCGGAACCCGTAGATGGCCTGCTTGGGGTCGCCGATGAGCACGAGCGTGCTGTGCCCGGAGAAGGCCCGGTCGAGGATCTGCCACTGGACGGGGTCGGTGTCCTGGAACTCGTCGACGAGCACGACCCGCCACCGCTGGCGCATCCGCTCGCGGGCGGGGGAGTCCTCGGGCTCGAGCGCCGTGGCGAGGTGGGAGAGCAGGTCGTCGTAGCCGAGGAGGCCGAGACGGCGCTTGCGCAGGTCCATCTCCTCGCGCACCCGGTGGGCGAAGCCGAGCATCCGGGCGTCGGCGGAGCCGTCGTCGAGCCGGCTCGGGTCGAGCTCGGCGTGCGGGTTCTCGGTCACCGCTCGGGCGATGTCCCCCGCACGCTGCCGGGAGAAGGCGGGCGGCCCACCGGCTGCGAAGCCCCGCAGGTAGAGGTCGTCGACGACCTCGTCGCGCAGGTCGGAGAGGTCGTCGACGAGGCGGGCGTGCGGGTCGGAGTCGCCGGCGACCCCGAGACCCCGGAGGACGAGCTGGCAGAACTGGTGCGTCGTCGCGATCGTCGCCGCGTCGAAGTGGGTCAGCGCGTCGCGGAGCCGATGGACCCGCTCGGCGACCTCGTCGTCGGTCCCGGTCCGCAGCAGCCCGACGACGGGGTCGGTGGTCGGGAGGTCCGGGTCCGCGACGTGCCGGTGGACGTGGCGCAGGTGCTCACGGACGCGCTCGCGCATCTCTCGGGAGGCCGCGCGGCCGAAGGTGATGACGAGCATGTCCTCGAGCCGCGTGCCCTCGGCGACGTGTCGGGCGACGAGCGCGCCGATCGTCCACGTCTTGCCCGTGCCGGCGCTCGCCTCGAGGAGGACGGTGCCGGTGGGCAGCTCGGCGGTGACGTCGAAGGGGGTCGGTGCGCTCATGCGGACTCCGTGACGTTGTCGAGGGCCGGGCCCCACAGCCGCGGGGCGAGCCCGCCGAGGTCGGTGCCGGATCCGGCGACCGGGTCGAGGAGCACCTCGAGCGACGGCGTGGGTCCGTGGACGAGCTGCCACCAGGCATCGTCGCGCTCGCCGGGGATGACGAGACCCGTCTTCGTCGTCGTGGCGGTCCACTCGTCGAGAGCCTTGGTCGACGCCACGCGGCGAAGGGAGGAGTTGCGCCGGATCACCGTGGCCCAGGCATGGGCGGTCTTGACCGGGAGGGGCAGCGGCACGGTGAGCCCGAGGACGTAGAGGTCGACGAGGGCGGCGAGGTGGGAGCGCGCCGCGGCCGGCGGGAGGGGACCACGCGTCACGCGGGCGACCGCGCCTCGGGATCCCTTGCCGAGGACGGAGGCCATCCACTCGTCGTCCTCGCTGCCGGCGGCGGTGAGCGCGAGGAGGCGGATCCACGAGCCGATCTCCTGCTTCGGTCCGAGCCGGGAGTAGGTGACGTCGAGGAGGTGCTGCCCCCGGACCCCGTCGACGCTGCCGGTGAGCCGACGGCCTTCGGGCAGGCCGACCTCGACGTCGATGGTGCGGATGGGCTCGGCCGGACCCCGGGCGACCTGCCCCATGAGGCCCTCGACCTGCCGCCCGATCTCCTCGAGTGCCTGGGCGCCCAGGTTGGCCGGGGGCAGGTCACCGCGGAGGAGCTCGGCACGGTAGATCTCCCGGGGGTCCTCCCCGGCAAGCCGGGCCCGCAGCGCGCGGTCGCCGACGGTCCACTTCTGCAGGCCGTCGAGCTCGATGGGCAGCCGGTCGCTGACCTCCTCGGCCTCGCGGGAGACCCCGACCTGCAGACGCTCGCGGAGGAAGCCGCGGGCGGGGTGCTCGAAGAAGGCAACGAGGTCGGCGAGCGCGATGTCGTCGACGGCCCGCCCTGGCAGGGGAGCCGTGATGAGGCGGCCCGGCTCGGTGCGGGTGCCGAGTGCCGCCCGGGCGGCGAGGAGGGCGGACCGGTCGAAGGTGAAGGGGCGGGCGCCGCCGACCTCGCCCGGGGTGAGGTTGCGCGCGTCGAAGGGTTGCAGCGGGTGCTCGACGACCTGCAGCGGTGCGGTCGTCGTCTCCCGGGCGGCATCGATGAGCTCACCGAGCGGGACGGCCGGTGGGCAGGGCTCGCCGCTGTGCTCGTCGGCTCCGGTGTAGGTGATGACGAGGCGCTCCCGTGCTGCCAGGACCGCGTCGAGGAGGAGCTGGCGGTCCTCGCTCCGGGCATCGCGCTCGCCGGTGAGCGGCACGCGGGCGAGGACGTCGTCGCCGTCGATGGCCTGCTGCCGGGGGAAGGAGTCGTCGTCCATGCCGAGCAGGCAGACGACCCGGTGCGGTACGGATCGCATCGGGGTCATCGTGCACACGGTGAGGCCGCCGGTGCGGAAGCTCGCCCGGGTGGGCCGGCCGGCGAGCTGGTCGGCGAGGAGCACCCGGACGTCGGCGAGCCGGAGCGGGACGTCATCGCTCGCGTGCCGCGCTGCCCGGGTCAGGGTGCGCTGGAACTCCCCGACCTGCCACCGGTCGCGCACCGGGGTGTCGGTGAGCGACAGCACGGCGTCGGTGAGGCCGCTCATCCACTCACCCGCACCGCGGGCGCCCTCGAGCAGGTCGAGACCGGTACCGAGCCGCTCGAGGAGCTCGGTGACGCGACCGACGAGGTCGATGGATCCGCTGCCGACGTCGTCGAGCGGCATGACCGAGCCGATCTCGAGCGGGCCGTCGGCGGAGACGGCGACCCCGAGCAGCAGCCGGTCGAGGCCGAAGCGCCACGTGCCCTGGTGCTCGACCTCGAGGCGGAAGGGGGCTCGGTGCTCCCTGTCGTAACCCCACCGGATGCCGGAGTCCCCCACCCACCGGGCGAAGGTCGCGAGGTCCTCGTCGTCGAGCCGGAAGCGTCGTCGCACCGGTTCCGTCGCCGCGAGATCGAGGACCTCGCTCGCGGTGAGCCGCCCTCCGGCGAGCCCGACGAGCCGGTCGGCGACGTCGAGGAGCGGGTTGGTGGCTCGTAGCGAGCGGTCGGCCAGACGCACCCGCAGCCGGTGCGCCGGGTGGGTGTCGACCCCCTCGGCGTCGGTGCCGTGGTCGCCGAGCCCGAAGGCCGCGCCGATGAGCGGCGCATAGGTCTCGACATCGGGGCACATGACGAGGACATCGCGCGGCTCGAGCGTCGGGTCGTCCTCGAGCAGCCCGACGAGCACCTCACGGAGCACCTCCACCTGCCGTGCCGGGCCGTGGCAGGCATGCACCTGGATCGACCGGTCGTCCTCCGGGACGGTCCGCGCCTCGCGCTCCGCCTCCGCGGGCACGTGGTCGTCGCGGATGTCGGCCTGCAGCCACCCGAGGGTCGTCGTCGGTGCGTCGACCTCCGCTCCCCGGGGTGCGAGGTCGTCCGCGGCCGGGTCCCCGGTCCCTGAGTGGGTCCCACGTTCCGCGTGGGCGGTCGCTCTGCGACCGTCTCGAAGGGCCGAGCTGCCCAGCACTCGCGCGAGCTCGCGCGAGTCGCGGCCGAGGGAGGCGAGGAGCGGGTGGTCGACGAGGCCGGTCGTACGGTCCGCCTCGCGGGCGACGACCCCTTCGTCAGCGGCGGGGGCCAACCGCTCCCAGGACGCGGGGGAGGGCTGGGGCAGCCACAGGTGCACCTCGCGGGAGGCCGCGAGGGCGTCGAGGAGCTCGACCTCGGTCACGGCCAGCCGGGTGTGCCCGAAGAGCGACAGCCGCGGCGGCAGGTGGAGCCCGTCGCCCCCTTCGTCTCCTGCCGTGGGAACCAGCGTGCGGAGGTGAGCGAGGGTCTCGGTGTGCCGCACGTCGGGCGGGGGCGCGTCGACGGCGGCGACGAGCCGCCGCCACAGCTCGGCCTGCCACGCGAGGTCGGGGTCGAGGTCGACGCCGGTCACGCCGCTGGTGTCCCGCCCCTCGCGCCAGTCGGTGAGCATCGTCGGCCGGCTCTGACCGTAGGCGTGGAAGAGCCGGGCCAGGCGCAGCGCGACGGAGTACCGGCGACCGGTGCGGACCTCGTCATCGGGGTCGCCGTCACCGAGGTGCCGGCTCAGCGCGGTGCACCAGGGCTGGCCGATGGCCTCGTCGATGATCCCCAGGAGGGGCCACACGAGGTGCTGGGGCAGCCACGGGTCGTCCTCGTCGCGGCCGGTGAGCATCGTGACGAGCGACCGCGGCCGGAGGAAGGTGACGCCGGCGCACACGCCGTCCTGGTGCCCTTCGCCGGTGCCGAGGCGGTGGGAGAGCCGCTGGGCCAGCCACCTCTCGATCCCCTGCTCGGGCACGACGACGACCTCCTCGGCGAAGGGGTCCGGCAGCGGGCTCGCCAGCAGCTCGCCGAGCTCGTCGGCGAGGAGGTCGGTGCGCTGCGCGCGGTGGAGATGGAGGGCCACGATCAGACCGTATCGGCGCGCGGTGACAACCCGCCGCTGGCCTGTGGACGGTCAGCGGACTCGCGCCTCGATGCCGGCCACGAGGGCCTCCACCGCGAAGCGCAGGGCGCGGTCCGGGTCGCTCGGCGCTCCGTACTCCTGGCCGGCGGCTTGGCCGACGCGGGAGGCGAAGGGGAAGTCCCGCCCCTCCATCGCCTCGGCCAGCAGCGGCCCCGCGACGGCCCACCACTCGCCGTCGGCCCCCGCGTCGGTCGTGGCGGCCTGCCGCACGCCGGACCGGACGAGGTCGAGGAGCACGGTGAGGGCCTGGTCGATCTCGACGTCCGGCAGGCCCGCCGGGGCGAGCAGGGCGAGCTCGGCGTCGTACTTGCCGATGGTCCCCGGCCCGAGCGGAGGGCGCGAGGTGTCGACGTCGAGGAGCCAGGGGTGCCGGTCGAGGAGTGCACGGTTCGCCTCGACGACGGCGCCCACCCCCCTTCGCCAGTCCCCGGGTGCCTCGTCGTAGGCCACCTCGGCGAAGGCCGCGTCCACCATGAGGTCGACGAGCGCCGCGCGACTGGGCACGTGGGCGTAGAGGGCCATCGTCGACCGTCCCAGCCGGTCGGCGACCTTGCGCATGGAGACCGCGGTCAGGCCGCCGTCGTCCGCCAGCGAGGCCCCGGCCCCGACCACGTCGTCGACGGTCAGGCCGCTGCGCCCCGTGATCGTCCCCCGTCGCCAGAGCAGCGGGACGACCCGGCTCGGGTCGCCCTCTCCGGTGCGCTCCACGTCGCCCTCCTCACCGGGAATGAATCCGTCCGCCTCGATGCTCATCCTAGCGTACGGTGTACGTCAGCGACCGACAGGGGAAAGCACATGAGTCTCGACACCATCCAGCTCAGGGGTGTGCGCCAGCACAACCTGCGCGGCCTCGACCTCGATCTGGCCAAGCGCTCGCTCGTCGTCGTGGCGGGCGTGTCCGGGTCGGGGAAGTCGTCGCTCGCCTTCGACACCATCGCGGCCGAGGCCCAGCGGCAGGTCAACTCGACCTTCAGCGCCTTCGCGCAGAACTACCTGCCGTCCTACGGCCGGCCGGATGCCGATCACATCGCCCACCTCTCCGCCGTCGCCGTCATCGACCAGCGGCGGCTGCACGGTGGGCCGCGCTCGACCCTCGCGACGATCACCGACATCGGTGACTGGATGCGCATGCTCTGGTCCCGAGCAGCGACCCCATCGATCGGCTACTCCAATGCCTTCTCCTTCAACGACCCCGCCGGTATGTGCCCGGCCTGCCAGGGGCTCGGGGTCGAGCGGGTCCTCGACGTCGACGAATTCGTCGACGCGAGCCGGTCGCTGCGCGAGGGGGCCTTCCGCCACCCCGACTTCCAGCCGGGCAAGCTCACTTGGCGGCGGTTCGCCGACAGCGGGCTCTTCGACGTCGACGTCCCGGTGGAGCAGTACTCCGAGCGTGAGCTGTACCGCCTGCTCCACGCCGAGCCGGGCGAGGTGGAGGCCACCGGCCCGCACGCGCTGCCGGGGGACTACGAGGGGGCGGTCGTGCGTTTCCGCCGGATCCACCTCCCCAAGGACCCGAGCGCGCTCAAGGGCGAGGCGAAGCGAGCCCACGAGCGACTCGTCACGAGCGGGCCGTGCTCGCAGTGCGGCGGCTCCCGCCTGTCCGAGGCCGCACGCACCGCCACGGTCGAGGGGCTGACCCTCCCCGACGCCTCCCTGATGCAGGTCGGCGAGCTGAGCGACCTCGTCCGCACGTGGGACCTCGGGGCACTGCAGCCCGTCGGCGAGGACATCGCGACCCGGCTCGACCGCCTCGTCGACCTCGGTCTGGGCTATCTCCACCTCGCCCGCGAGACGGCCACCCTCTCCGGGGGTGAGGCGCAGCGGGTGAAGATGGTGCGTCATCTCGGCAGCACGCTCAACGACATGCTCTACGTCTTCGACGAGCCGACGACGGGTCTGCACGCGCGTGACGTCGATCGGCTCGGTCGGATGCTGCAGACCCTGCGGGACCAGGGCAACACGGTGCTCGTCGTCGAGCACGACCCGGCGATCATGGCCATCGCCGACGAGGTCGTCGAGATCGGTCCGGGGGCCGGCATCCACGGTGGCGAGCTCGTGTTTCAGGGCGCCTTCGACGAGCTCCTCGCCGCGGACACGCCGACGGGGCGGGCGCTGCGATCCCCCCTTCGTCCCCCGGCGAGGCGGAGGGAACCGGTCGGCGCGCTGACCATCGAGCACGCGAGCACCCACAACCTCCATGACGTCACCGTCGACATCCCCCTCGGGGTGCTCACCGCGGTCACCGGCGTGGCGGGCTCCGGCAAGTCGAGCCTCGTCCACGGCCACCTGGCGGAGGTCGCACCGGACGCGGTCTTCGTCGACCAGTCGCCGATCCGCGTCTCGCGGAGGTCGACGCCGGTGTCGTGGACGGGGATGCTCGACGAGATACGGCGGGTCTTCGCCAAGGCCACCGGCCAGCCCGCCGCCTCCTTCTCGCCCAACTCAGACGGTGGGTGCCGTGCCTGCGAGGGCACCGGGGTGACCTATGTCGACCTGGGCTTCACCGACCCCGTGACGACGCCCTGCGAAACCTGCCGGGGGCGGCGCTTCCGACCCGGGGTCCTCCCGTACACCGTCGACGGCCGGTCCATCGCCGACGTCTTCGAGCTGACGATGGAGGAGGCGCTGGACGTCTTCTCGCAGAAGCGGATCCGGGCCATCCTCGAGCGCGCTGCGCAGGTCGGCCTGGGCTACCTCACCCTCGGTCAGGACCTCACCACGCTCTCCGGCGGCGAGCGGCAGCGGCTGCGCCTGGCCCGCGAGCTCGCCGGCGACACCAAGATCATCGTCCTCGACGAGCCGACCACCGGGCTGCACGCCAAGGACACCGGCAGGCTCCTCTCGCTGCTCCACCGGATGGTCGACGACGGGCGCACGGTGGTCGTCATCGAGCACGACCTCGACGTCGTCGCCGCGGCGGACCATGTCATCGACCTCGGGCCCGAAGGGGGGCACGACGGTGGCCGCGTCCAGTTCACCGGGTCCGTGGCCGAGCTGGTCGAGAGCGACACGCACACTGGTCGGCATCTCGCGGCTCGGCTCGCCGGGCGCGAGTCGCCTCAGCGCGGCTGACGGAGGAGTCGGGGAGAGGCTTAGTCGTCCTTGTGCCGGACGTAATAGCGGGCCACCCGTGCCCGGTTGCCGCAGATGTCGGGAGTGCACCAGCGGCGGCGGGGGTTGCGCGCGAGGAAGCGCACGAAGCAGGCCGGCGCCTCGCACTCGCGAACCTTCGTGATGTCCGGTCCGGTGAGCAGCTCGATCGCCGCCTCGGCGAAGCTCGCCGCCAGCCGCACCTCCTGCGGGCCTTCGCGTCGACTCGTCGAGACCAGGTCGGCGCCCTCCCAGTGCACCCTCCGGGCGGGGGGAGAGGCGCGCACTGCGTCGTTGAGCGCGGTGAGCGATCGCTGCGACGGCCGCTTGCCGTGCCGTGCGGCCTCCACAGCGTCGGCGACGGTGCCCCGCAGGCCTTTCAGCGCTTCCGCCGCGCCGGTGCCGAACCGAGAGGCGTCCTTGGCCTCGACGTCCAGCCGGCCGACCTCGTGGGTCAACCACTCGCTGCGGACATCGCGGTCGTCGAGGATGTCGACCCACTCGCCGTCGAGGAAGATCCGGGTGTTCATGAGGTCGAGGGCCGGTGGCTCGCTGTAGACCACGGAGAGCAGCGACGACGAGGGGGACATGACGCTGATGCTAGACCGCCGTCCTGACCGGACCTCTGCACTCGCACACCTAATGGGCAAAATGGCTATTGACACATTAGTGGAGCGATGGTGGTGTGGTGGCGGTCCGGACAGCGAGCATCCACCCGGGAGGCTCGCGCCAACAGAGGGGACACCGGAATGCCTGACAGGACAGATCTGCAGCAAGGCGGGACGCGCGTCGCGGAACCGGAGGTCGGGGGTGGCTCGGAGGAGTACCTTTTCGACACCGGCTCCGACCTGGGGAAGCAGCACGTGGCCCTGCTGGAGCACCTGCTCGACGAGCCGACCCTGCGGACCCTGCAGGGGGCAGGCGTCCGTGAGGGGTCCCGGTGCCTGGAGATCGGTGCAGGCGGGGGGTCGGTGGCTCGGTGGTTGGCCGAGCGTGCCGGCCCCTCCGGCCACGTCATCGCCGTCGACCTGGAGACGGGCCACCTGGACGAGTTCCCCGGCATCGACATCCGTCGTCAGGACATCCATGACGGGCTCCCGGACGACGGGCCCTACGACCTCATCCACGCGCGACTGGTGCTGGCCCACCTGCCCCGCCGTCGGGAGCTGCTGCGAGACCTGGTCGCGGCACTGGCGCCGGGAGGATGGCTGGTCCTCGGCGAGCTCGGCGACCGCCCGATGACGGTGCTGTCCGCCCCCACAGAGTCGGATGCCGCGCTCTTCACGTACATGCAGCACCTGTCCCTGGAGGTGGTCTCACCTGCCCGCGGGCTGTCCATGACCTGGGCCGCCGAGGTTCCCGAGCAGATGGCGGCCGCGGGGCTGGTGGACCTGCACGGGCTGCAGCACTCGGAGACTGCGAGGGGAGGGGCCGCCGGCAGCCTCCTTCACCGCAACCTCAACATGCAGGCCGAGCCCATGCTGCGCGAGGCGGGTGCGACGACGGCGCAGCTGACCCGCTACCGCGAGCTGCTGCTCGACCCGTCCTTCATGGCCTGGTTCTACGAGTTCGTCTGCGTCCGCGGGCGACGGCCGGCATGAGGCCCGCCCGCGGTGACCGCGCGGATGCGGCGGGCGCATGCCGACCACCGCGACGCTGATCGCCTTCGCCCTCGCGACCCTGGCGATCGTCGCGGTGCCCGGACCGTCCGTGGCCTTCGTGGTCACGCGCAGCCTCGAGCACGGCCGCCGTGCCGGTCTGTATTCGGTGCTGGGGATCGAGACCGGGGCCGCGCTGCACGTCGCCGCGGCGAGCGCGGGGCTGGCCGCCGTGCTCCAGCGGTCCCCGGCGGCGCACACCACGCTGCGCTGGGTCGGCGCCCTCTACCTCCTCGGCCTGGCCGTGCAGCAGTTCCGTCCGGGGAGGGAGGGTGAGGGCCTCGCCCGGCAGGTCGCCAGCCCGGCACGGATGTATCGGGACGGGGTCCTCGTCGACCTCCTCAACCCCAAGACGGCGCTCTTCTTCATCGCCTTCCTGCCCCAGTTCATCGACCCCGCCCGGGGATCGGTGGCCGGTCAGGTGGTCGTCCTCGGGGCGTGCTTCGTCCTGCTGGCCCTCGTCTGCGATGGCGGGTACGCCCTCGCCGCGGGTGGGGTCGCCGGACGGGCGCAGTCCTCACCACGAACGACAGCGGCCATCCGCATCGGGGGCGGCGTCGTCTACCTGACGCTGGCTGCGGCGGCGCTGGCCACCTGACGCATGGTTCTCCGGTCGGCACCGTGCGGCGCGGCTGGGTGTCGGACGTGTGTGATGTGCTGCTGGGGTGGATGACCTGAGGCACCTGACCACAGAGCGACTGCGGCTCGACATCCCGACGGCCGATGACGTGGACGAGATGCATGCGATCTACTCGGACCCACGGGTGTGGACGCACTTCCCGAGTCTGCGGCACACCGAGTCCGCCCGGACCCGATCGATGCTCGACGTCTGGATCGCCGCGTGGCGGGACGTGGGGCTCGGGCCGTGGATCGTCCGCGCCCGCGGCGACGACACCGTCCTCGGCCACGCCGGCTGCTCACCTCGGGACGGCTGGTGGAACCTCGGCTACCGCTTCGCGGCCGAGGCCCACGGGCAGGGGTTGGCGACGGAGGCCTCGCGGCCGGCGCTCGCGGCGGCGGTGCGGGTGCGCGACGTGCCGGTCGTCGCCTACCTGCTCGAGCACAACCATGCTTCACGTCGCGTGGCGGACAAGCTCGGCCTGGCGCTCCAGCACCGCGGGCCGGACTCGGACAACCCGGACCCGGCAGCGGTGCGGCTCGTCTACGCGGACCGGCCACTCACGCCCGAGCAGCGGGCGGCCACCCTCGCGTAGATGGTCGGAAGGGCCGGGTCACGTCGATCCGTCAGGACCGAGCGAGCACCCCAGCCAGCACCGGGGCGTCGACATTGCCCCCGCTCGCGACGACCACGACGGTCTGGCCGGCGAAGCGATCCCGTTGCGCCAGAACGGCAGCCAGCGCCGCGGATCCACCCGGCTCGACGACGAGCTTGAGTGTGCGCACCGCCTCGCGCATCGCGACCCGGGCCTCGTCGTCGGTGACCTGCAGCCCGGTGACGCCGTGTCGGGAGAGCGCGGCGAGGGTGTGCTCCCCGACGGTCGGGGAGCCGATCGCGTCGAGGAAGACCGGTACTGCCGGTACCTTCTCCACCCGACCTGAAGCCAGTGAGCGCGCCATCTTGGGGTAACCGTCCCGCTCCACGACGAAGGGGGCCGCCCCCGGGTGCGCATCGCGGACCGCCTCGATGACTCCGGAGGACAGCCCACCACCGCTGCAAGGGACGACGAGCGCATCGGGAGAGTGGCCCCCTTCGCGCAGCTGGTCGACGATCTCGAGCCCCACCGTCCCCTGGCCGGACATGACCCGGACGTCGTCGTAGGGGTGGACGAGCGTGAGCCCGCGCTCCGCGACGAGGCCCCGGCCGACCTCCTCGCGGTCCTGCGTCGCCGGGTCGTAGAAGACGACCTCCGATCCCCACCACCGGCAGCCGTCCACCTTGACCTGAGGTGCGTCCTGCGGCATGACGATCATCGCGGTGGTGCCGGTCATGCGCGCGGACGCGGCGACCGCCTGGCCGTGGTTGCCGGTCGAGAAGGCGAGCACCCCGGCGGCCCGCTCCGCCTCGGTCAGCGAGAGCAGGGTGTTGAGCGCACCCCGGATCTTGAAGGAGCCGGTGAGCTGCAACGCCTCCGCCTTGACGAGCACCCGTGCGCCGGTGAGCTCGTCGAGCATCGGCGAGGAGAGGAGGGGGGTCCGCCGCACCCGGCCCTCGAGTCGCTGCGCCGCCGCCCGGATGGTGTCGATCCCGAAGTCCATGGGAGCCATCCTGCCGTGGCCTCGACCCCGCGCGGACAGGGCTCAGTCGAGGGGCTTGCCGCCCCGCTCCTCGAGCATCGTCGTCATCGTGCGCGTCTCCGCCGTCTGGGACTCGATGATCGAGGTGGCGAGGACCTCGACGGCGTCGTTCTTGCTGTGGTCGCGCCCCACTTCGGCCATGGGCACACCGGCCTCGTGGTGGCGGATCATCAGCTGGAGGTAGTAGACCTCCGCCTCCTCGCCCCGCAGGCTCTTCAGCTTGTCCAGCTGGGCGGGCGTCGCCATGCCCGGCATCGAGCCGTCCTCCTGCAGGGTGTGCGCGTCGTCGCCGTGGGAGTGCCCGACCCCCTTCATCCAGTCCATCCGCTCGCCGGGTCCGGTGGGCTTGAGCCCCCATGCCTGCAGCCAGCCGGCCATCTGGCCGGACTGGTGGGACTGGGTGCGGGCGATGTCGTAGGCGAGGGACCGGACGAGCCGGTCATCGGTCCGGTCGCGCACGATCCAGGACATCTCCACCGCCTGGTCGTGGTGGGTCTGCATGTCCCGGGCGAAGCCGGCAGCCACGCTGTCGGTGGTGGGTGACTCCTCCTCGCCACTGCTCCGCCCGAGGGCCAGCCCGCCCACGAGGCCGACGGCGAGCGCGACGAGCGCCGCGACGACGACCTTGGGGCTCACTGGACCTGGCTCTGGGCGGGCGACTCGATCCCTCCGGTGCAGGCCGCGCCCGGCTCGGGCGTCTGCTCACCCTGGCGGTACTCCTCGATGAAGCCCTTGATCCGGGGGTCATCCGCGGAGTCGACCTCGAGCTGGTGACCCCACGCGCTGATGACGATCGGGGACTCCATCTCACCCTCGTAGGGGGAGAGGAGGGCGTAGGTGTCCGGGGTGACCTTCTCGAGCTCGTCGACCTCGGACTGCGCGAGGCCGGGCTCGTAGGTGATCCACACGGCACCGTGCTCGAGGGAGTGGACCGCGTGCTCGTTCGGGAGCGGCTCGTCGTAGACGCCGCAGTTCATCCAGATGGGGTTGTGCTCCCCACCCGTGGGCGGGGACTCGCTGTAGTCGACCTTGCCCTGGGTGTGCTCCATCGCCTCGTGGTCGTACTGCTGGACGCCGGAGAGGTCGCCGGCCGCCTCGCGCTCGCCCCGCTCGCTCCAGATCGCCCAGCCGACGGCGCCGACGATGAAGGCGATGACGACCGCGGCCGCCCCGACGAGGAGCACCGTCCGCCGCCGCTCGGCCGCCTGCTGCGCCTTGCGGGCCTCGGCGAGCTTGGCATTGCGCGCGGACGTGGACTGGGACTTCTTCTTGCTCATGGATCCCTCGGGGTCGGGGGAGGGCGACGGACTCGGCGTGGATTATTGCATCGTCAACTGAGTGTCTCCTGAGGGCGCCCGTCTAGGCTGGCGCCATGCGCTCCGACTCCACCACCCTCACCTCCCCGCAGGACGGCCTCCGGCTCTTCGTCCGGACCTGGCTGCCCGACGGGGAGCCCAAGGCCGTGGTGCAGATGGCCCACGGCATGGCCGAGCACTCCGGACGGTACGAGCGCTTCGCGCGGACCCTCACCGACGCCGGGTACGCCGCCTGGATGCACGACCACCGCGGGCACGGCGAGACCTCCACCGCTCCCGAGGACCGGGGCTACTTCGCCGACGACCACGGCTGGGACACGGCGGTGGAGGACATCCACACCGTCTCCCTCGCCGTGCGCGAGGCGCACGCCGGTCTCCCCGTCTTCTTCCTCGGCCACTCCATGGGCTCCCTCCTCGGGCGTGACTACATCACGCGCTACGGCCAGGACCTCGCCGGTGCCGTCCTCAGCGGGACCGCCGCCGACCCGGGGCTGCTCGGCAAGGTCGGTCAGGCGCTGGCGACGGTCGAGTCCCGGATCCGCGGGCGCCGTGCCACGTCGAAGCTCATGGACGCCATGGTCTTCGGCGCCTACAACAAGGGCTTCAAGGACGAGGGCGACTTCGCGTGGCTCTCCCGCGACCCCGCCGAGGTGCGCCTCTACCGCGACGACCCCCGCTGCGGTGAGGTCTTCACCGCGGGCTTCTTCGCGGACCTGCTCGGTGGGCTCAACCGCCTCACCGCACTGGCCGCCCGGGTCCCGGCCGATCTGCCGCTCCTCGTGGTCTCCGGCGACGCCGACCCGGTCGGCACGGGTGAGGCGGGGGTGCGCGCGGTCGCCGACGCCTTCCGGGCGGGTGGGGTCGAGGACGTGACGCTCGAGATCTTCCCCGAGGCTCGCCACGAGCTGCTCAACGAGATCAACCGCGACGAGGTCGTCGATCTCGTCATCGGGTGGCTGGACGGCCACCTGCCGACGAAGGGATCCGGAGATGAGTGACCAGAAGGACGCCAAGAGCGCCATCGAGGACCTCCGCCTCGAGGAGCGGCTGGCGAAGGCCGGGGCCGCCGCCACCTCCTTCGCGCAGTCGGCGGTGACCAAGGCGGGTGGCTTCGCGCAGGACCATCGCGAGACCGCTCACGAGTGGCTCGGTCGGGCCGAAGGGGAGGTGGACAGGGTCACCGGCGGCCGTGCCCATGACGCCGTCGCCAAGGTGCGCTCCGGTCTCGCCGCGGGGGTCGACCTCGTCGCCGAGCAGGGGCCGGGGCGGCCCGACGCCGACCCCGGTGACGCCACGACCGACGAGGACGAGCGCTGACCCGGCTCCGCCTGGGCGGCCTGCTCCTCCTCCTGGCACTGACCTACGTCCTCGGTGAGGCGTGGGCCGCGGCCGGCTGGGAGGGCCGACCCTACCGCTGGTCCGTCGACGCCATCAGCGCACTCGGCGTGCCCGAGACCCAGTACTGGGCCGGTCAGGAGTCGGTCTCGACCCGGCACGCGGTGATGAATGCGACCTTCATCGGCTCCGGGGTGCGGGCCCTCCTCGCCGGGGTCGTCCTCGCTCCCTTCGTCCCCCTTCGTGGGCGGTGGGCCGTCCTCCCGCTCGTCCTCGCCTACTCCGTGGGCCTCGTCATCGTCGGCTCCTTCCCGTCGGCGACGGGTGGGCTGCGGGAGACGATGCACGGCATCGGGGCATGGCTGGGGGTCATCGGCGGCGGGGTGCTCCTCCTGTCCATCGCGATCACCCTCGCCCGTCGGCACGCGGTGCTGGCCACCGTCACCGGGGTGTGCGCCGCCATCGCGCTCGGGGGCGGGTGGCTCGCCGTGTGGAGGGCGCCCGAGCACTTCGGTCTCTACGAGCGGATCGCGGTGGATGCGGTCATCGGCTGGCAGGTCCTCACGGGCGCGGCGCTGCTCATGAGCCGGCGGCGCAACTCAGCGGCTCTCCGGCAGGGGTAGTGAGGCGCTCGCCCCCAGACCCTGCTCGGCGGCCGCCGTCCGGACGGCGTCGATGAAGAGATGGATCGACGCCCGTGGGGTGCCCGCGGAGCGGTGGGCCGTCGAGACGGTGCGCATCACCGGCTCGTGGAGGGCGACGATGTCGACGCCGGGCGGCAGGAGCGGCAGGGCGAGATCGGAGACGAGGGTGACGCCGAGCCCGCCCCCGACGAGCGCCAGGGCGGTCGGCTGCTCCTCGACCGTGTGCGCGATGCGCGGCTCGAATCCGGCCCGGTGGCAGGCGATGCGTACCGCCCGGCCGAAGTGCGACCGAGGGCCGGCGAGGATCCACGGGTACTCGGCCAGGTCGATGAGGGAGACCGTGTCCCCCTGAATGGTCCCCGTGGGGACGGCGGCGTGCAGTCGCTCGACGGCGACGACGGTCCG
This sequence comes from Candidatus Janibacter merdipullorum, assembly GCA_019116945.1. GTDB lineage: Bacteria > Actinomycetota > Actinomycetes > Actinomycetales > Dermatophilaceae > Janibacter > Janibacter merdipullorum. Next base: position 23,924 of record DXAR01000002.1, read on the forward strand.
GGTGAGCACGGGGTCCCAGTCCATCGGGTAGTCGGAGTAGTCGATGACGAAGGAGACGTCGAGCGTCCCGTCCCGCACGGCCGCCGCCGTCGCCTCGGGAGCGAGCTCCGTCGTGTGGATGCGGATGCCGGGATGGTCGATGGCCAGCGCGGAGAGGGCATGGGGGAGCAGCCCGGAGGCGACCGAGGCCCACACCCCGACGGTGAGCCGTGCGGTGATCCCCTCCTGGGCCTGCTCGAGTGCGGTCGTCGCGCGCTCCACGGCGCCGAGGATCTCCTCGGCGTGCTCGAGCAGGAGCAGCCCGAGGTCGGTGAGCTGGACCCGTCGGCCGTGGCGCTCGACGAGCTTGACGCCGACCTCCCGCTCCAGCTGCGCGAGCTGCTGGGAGACGCCCGAGGGGCTGTAGTGGAGGGAGGCGGCAGCGGCCGTCACGGTGCCCTTGAGGTGGAGCTCCCGGAGCATCTGCAACCGGCGCAACGACAGTTCCATCAGCCCATGCTAGAGCGCCCCGGAGATCGTGCAGTGAAGGTGAACATCACCGTGCATCTTCCGTAACTGGACGCCCGTGAGTGACCGGGTTCACGCTGAGAGGACAGGCCGGAATGGAAGAGGTGGTTTTGCGTGACGATCATGCACAGCGGGCGTTGGCAGTCGACGAACGGGACGGCGGCGGGGGTCCAGCCGCCGGTCGAGCAGCAGGTCGTCAGCGATCTCCTCGACGGAGCTCCGGCCCACGAGGTCACGTGGACCGACCCGGTGACGGGCGCCTCGGGCTTCCTCGTCGTGCACACCCTCGTCGGTGGGCTCGCCACCGGCGGGACGCGCATGCGTCCCGGCTGCACGATCTCGGAGGTGGGTGACCTGGCCAGGGGCATGGCGACGAAGACCTCGGTCTTCGGCCTGCCGGTCGGTGGCGCGAAGGGGGGCATCGACTTCGACCCCCGCGACCCCCGGGCGGTCGGTGTGCTCGAGCGCTTCTGCGAGGCGATGCTCCCGTGGCTCGACGGTCACTGGGTCACCGCCGAGGACCTGGGCGTCGCCCAGTCGCGGATCGACGAGGTCTTCGCCCGGCTCGGGCTGGGGCAGAGCTACCACGCGGCCATCGGCCGGTCGGCGGACCCGACCGCGACCATGGAGCGGGTGCGCGCTGGCCTGCAGACCCTGACCGACGACGGGCTCGAGCTCGGCGAGGTCATCGGTGGCTACGGCGTCGCCGAGGCCTGCCTCGGTGCCGCGGACTCCCTCGGCTGGGCCGCGACGGACACGACCGTCTCGATCCAGGGCGTCGGCACCATGGGCGGTGGCGCGGCCTGGTACCTCCACGAGGCCGGCGTCCGGGTCGTCGCGATGGGCGACGCGGCCGGGACGCTGTACTCCCCGGACGGCCTGGACGTGCCGGCACTGCTCGACCTGCGGGATGCCTTCGGCGAGATCGACCGCGCGGGGGTGCCCGCCGAGGTCCAGCAGCTGCCCCGGGAGGCGATCCTGTCCCTCGAGGCCGACATCTTCGTGCCGGCGGCGATCTCCTACGCCATCCGCGAGGAAAATGCCTCCGAGGTCGCGGCGAAGGTCGTCGTCGAGGCAGCCAACGCGGCCACGACGCCCGCTGCGGAGGCCATGCTCACCGGTGCCGGCATCCCGGTGCTCCCGGACTTCGTCGCCAACGCCGGTGCGGCGGCGTGGGCCTGGTGGCTCCTCCAGGGGCAGGTGGGCACCGACCCGCAGGACTCCTTCGCCCGGCTCAAGGCCGAGATGCGCTCCAAGGTCGCGGTCATGCTCGGCGAGTGGCGCGGGATGGGCATCGCCCCGCGGGAGACCGGCCGCGTCATCGCGACGACCAACCACGCCGCGCTCGCCGGTGCAGAGATCGCCATCCCCTGACGGGCAGCAGCGTCGTCGTGCCCGCGGGACCCTCCGGTCACCGCTGCTGCACGGTCAGCCGCGCTTGGCGACGAGTCGCTCGACGGCGTCGTCGAGGTGGGCGAGGAGCAGGGCCTTGGCCTTGGCCGGCGTGGCGGCGCGGAAGGCCTCGGCGAGTGCCTCGTGCTCGCGGACTTGGGTGTCGAGGTCGGGATAGGTCGTGCGCAGCTCGCCGAGGCAGAGGCGGGTCTCGACGATGAGGGTGCGCATCGCGCGGATGAGCCGCGGGCTGCGCGAGCACTCGACGAGGGCCTCGTGGAAGGCCTGGTCGGCGTCCGAGACGGCGGGGCCGTCCCCCTTCGCCGCGGCGGCACGCATGTCCGCCACCGCCTGCGAGACCGCGGCGTGCAGTGCGTCCCGGTCCTCCTTGAGGACGACCTCGAGCGCGCCGCGCTCGATGACGGACCGGGCGCGGTAGACGTCACGGACGCCGTCGAGCGTCAGCTCGCTGACGAAGACCCCGCGGTTGGCGATCGCATGCAGCACCCCTTCGGAGACGAGGCGCTGCATCGCCTCGCGCAGTGGCCCCCGGGAGACCTGGAAGTGCTCGGCGAGGTCGGCCTCGCCGAGCTGGTCGCCCGGCTCGAGCGAGCCGTCCATGATCGCCCGCCGCAGCTCCTCGGCGATCACCTCGACCGTCGAGCGCCGTCGCACGGGCCTGAGGTCATCGAGGGTCATCGGGGTCCTTCCGGTGAAAACAGCGCCCCCAGCCGCGGGGACGAAGGGGTGAGCCCGGCCAGGCGCATCCCCTGCCAGATCGTCACCTGGTTGGCGGTGAGGACCGGCTTGCCCAGCCGTTCCTCCAGCGCGGGCACGACGGCAAGGGTATGCATCGCCGTGTCCGGGACGAGCAGGGCCTCCGCGTCCGGATGGTCCTGCGCGAGTGCGAGATCGATGACCTGGTCCCGGGTGAGCGTGCCGACCTCCGCGGCCGTGTCGATCCCCGAGCTGCCCATCGCGACGACCTGCGCTCCGGCGTCGGCGAGGTAGTCGACGAAGAGCGACGCGACGTCCTGCGGATAGCTCGCGGCCACCGCCACCCGGGTGACACCCAAGTGGGCCAGCGCCGCGACGAAGGCCGCGCTCGTGCTCGACGCCGGCACCCCGGCCGCCCGGGCGAGGGCGTCGATCTGGTCCTGCGCTCCCTTCGGCCCGTAGACGAAGCTGCCCGAGGTGCACGCCCACAGGACCGCGTCGGGCCGGTGCTCCGCGAGCTGCGCCGCGCCGCCGGCGAGCTTGTCCGGGCTGCCGAGGTCGAGCAGCTCGGGCACCGCGTGCAGGTCGGTGCCGTAGATGTGCGCGACGGGCAGGGAGACGCCGAGGAGCTCCGCGGCCCAAGGGTACTCGTCCTCCGCCGCGTGGTCCGGGTAGATCATCCCGATGGTCGTCATGAGTCCTCCTGGAAGACGCCTCGCAGCCACCGCCCGGGCCCGACCATGGGCAGCCCCATCCGGCCGAGGCAGGCCCAGACGGTGAGCTGGTTGGCGGTGAGGATCGGCTTGCCGAGCTCGCGCTCGAGCGGGGCGATGATGTCGTAGGTGGGCAGGTTGGTGCAGGAGACGAAGATCGCCTCTGCCGCAGGGTCGTCCGCGGCGATGATCAGCTCGGCCACGGTGCGGTAGTTGACTCGCCAGATGCCACCCCCGAGCCCGAGGTGGTGCGAACGGAGCACGTCGACGTCGAGTGCGCCGAGGAAGTCGACGAGCCGCTCGGTGAGCGGTGCGTCGTAGGGCGTCATGACCGAGATGCGGGAGAGGCCGAGCTCCCGGACGGCCTCGGCGAGCGCCCCGGAAGTGGTGACGGCGTCCGCCGCGCCGGCGTCGAGGATCGCCTCGCGGAGCGACTCCTCGTAGGCCGGGCCGTGGATGAAGCTGCCCGAGGTGCACAGGTAGGCCACGATCTCCGGGTCGACGCCGAGGACGTCCCGGGTCGCGGTCTGCAGCGCCGCACGTCCGGAGACGAGCTCGGCCTGCTCGAGGCTCACCGCCACCGGCTCGAAGGGAGTCCGGGCCAGGTGGAAGCTGACCTCCAGGGGTGCCCAGCGCCAGAGCTCGCGCTCGAGGGCCAGGTCGAAGGGGGCGATGATCCCGATCCCGCGCTGGGCGAGGGGGCCCTCGAACTCGACGTCGGTCAGCTCCACGCGGACCTCGCTTTCGGCGGCGGGTAAGATTGCCGGATTGTTGACAATCTAGGGAGCGCGCTCTTAGGTTGTCAACATGTCGACAACGCCTGTCGTCGTCGTCCTCCACGACGCGAATCGCCCCTCCCCGCAGGCCATGGCGCCCGTCGCCGAGCGAGCCGAGATCCGCTACACGCAGGCCGACGGTCTCGTCGAGGCGCTCGACGGCGCCGACGTCGTCTTCGCCTACGACTTCCTCAGCCGGGCCATCGTCGAGGCGTGGCACGCAGCCGGGTCGGTGCAATGGGTGCACGTGGCGGCCGCCGGCGTCGACGCGCTCATGTCACCCGAGGTCCGCGAGAGCGGGGTCGTCGTCACCAACTCGCGCGGCGTCTTCGACACCTCGATCGCCGAGTACGTCCTCGGCCAGGTCCTCTCCTTCGCCAAGGACCTTCCCGGCTCCCTTCGCCTGCAGGCCGAGGGGCGCTGGCAGCACCGGGACTCCGAGCGGGTGGCCGGGACCCGGGCGCTGGTCGTCGGGACCGGCCCGATCGGCCGGGCCATCGCCCGGCTGCTGCGGGCCGCCGGCCTCGAGGTCTCCGGCGCGGGACGAAGGGAGCGGACCGACGACCCGGACTTCGGCACGGTCACCGACACCGCGGGCCTGCCCGACGCGCTCGGCCGGGCGGACTGGGTCGTCGCCATCGCCCCGCTCACCGACTCCACGAAGGGGATGTTCGACGCCGAGGCATTCGCGGCCATGCCGTCCCACGCGCGCTTCATCAACGTGGGCCGAGGAGAGCTGGTCGTCACCGACGACCTGGTCTCCGCCCTTCGCGAGGGGGTCATCGCCGGTGCCGCCCTCGACGTCGTCGACGAGGAGCCGCTCCCGCAGGACCACCCGCTGTGGTCCCTGCCCGACGTGATGATCACGCCGCACAACTCCGGTGACTTCATCGGCTGGCGGGACGCCCTCGTCACGCTCTTCGCGGACAACTTCGTGCGGTGGGCCGAGGGCCGACCGCTGGACAACGTCGTCGACACGTCACTGGGCTACGTGCCCACCCCAGGGAGCTGATGATGAACCCCACCGAGATGACCGCCGTCGAGCTCGTCGCCGCCTACCAGTCCCGCGAGCTCTCCCCGGTCGAGACCACGACCGCGGTCCTCGACCGGATCGACGAGGTGGACGGCGAGATCAACGCGATGTGCCTCGTCGACCGCGAGAGCGCCCTGGCGCAAGCGCGCGAGTCCGAGGCGCGGTGGCAGGCCGACCACCCCAAGGGACTCCTCGACGGGGTCCCGACGTCGATGAAGGACATCTTCCTCACGAAGGGGTGGCCCACCCTTCGTGGCTCGAAGTCGATCGACCCGGACCAGCCCTGGGAGGTCGACGCACCGGTCACGGCTCGCCTGCGTGCCGACGGGATGGTCCTCGTCGGGAAGAACACGACTCCCGAGATCGCGTGGAAGGGGGTCACGGACTCCCCGCTCACCGGTGTCACCCGCAACCCGGTCGACCCGACGACGACGGCAGGTGGCTCCTCGGGCGGCGCCTCCGCGATCGTCGCCGCCGGGATGGGCCCGGTCGCGGTGGGTACGGATGCCGGCGGCAGCATCCGCATCCCGGCCTCCTTCTGCGGGATCGTCGGCTTCAAGCCGACCCACGGGCGGGTGCCGATGTTCCCCGCGAGCCCCTTCGGGCCGCTCGCGCACGCCGGACCGATGACGCGCACCGTCGAGGACGCGGCGCTGCTCATGGACATCCTCTCCCTGCCGGACCACCGTGACCCGACCCAGCTGGCCCCGCCGCGCCTCACCTTCCGCGGCGAGTACAACCGCGAGGTCACGGGCATGCACGTCGCCTATTCGAAGGACCTCGGCTACGTGCAGGTCGACGACGAGGTCGGACGGATCTGCGACGACGTCGTCCGGCGGATCGACGAGGCGGGCCTGCCCGTCGACGCTGTCGACCCCGGCTTCGCGGACCCGCTCGAGCCCTTCAAGCTCCTCTGGGGTGCCAGTGCCGCGGCCCTGCTGCGGACGATGCCCGGTGCGCGCGAGACCATCGACCCCGGCCTGGGGGAGGCGTGGGACGTGGGCGAGGCGGCGAGCGCCGTCGACGTCTTCGAGGCCCGCGCCGTCGCCGCCGCCCTCGGCATCACGATGGGCGCCTTCCACGAGGAGCACAACGTGCTCATCACCCCGACGATGCCGATCCCGGCCTTCGAGGCGGGGCACGACGTGCCGCCGGGCAGCGGCATGACGCACTGGGCGGACTGGACGCCCTTCACCTACCCCTTCAACATGACCCAGCAGCCGGCGATCAGCATCCCGGTCGGCCACACCGCCGCCGGGCTGCCGGTGGGCCTCCAGATCGTCGGGCCACGGCACTCCGACGACCTCGTCCTCGCCGTCGCGCGCTTCGTGGAGTGGCTGCTCGCCGGCTGAGCGCCTACCGACCGTGCACGAAGGGGCGTCCTGGTGCTCAAGGTGGCGGAATCTGCCACCGATTGCACCGGGACGCCCCTTTGTGCACACCTCAGCCGCGAGCGAAGGCCAGTCGCTCGCCGTCGAAGCCGCGCCGCCACACGTCGTTGCAGGCCGCGGCCATCTCGGGCAGGCCCTCCTCGATGGCGCCGAAGACCGATCCGGGCACCCAGCCGACGTCACCGTTGATGAGCAGGTTGTTGCGGTCGTAGAAGATCGCCAGGTCGGTTGCCCCCTGCTCGGCGTGGGCGGCCGACCCTGCCTCGTAGCCGTAGGCCGGGTTCCCGATCTCCCAGGGCTCGAAGTCGAAGAGGCACACGTCCCCCGGGATCGGGGTGATCGTGGGGTTCTCCCGCCGTGGTGCCGCGGAGATCCGGGGCAGCAGGGTGTAGACCTCGTTGCGCGCGAACTTCGCGTGGAAGGCATCCCCGCTTGCGGGGAGCACGTCCCACACCGCCGCGCACGTCGCCGGAGCGAGGTCGTCCAGCAGACGTGCGCGGCAGCTCACCCCGCGCTGCTCGAGGGTGATCGTCATGTAACGGGCCACGTCAGACCTCCGCGAGGACCTCGGACCAGATGCCGAGCGCCTCGTCGACCTGCTCGGCGGTGACGACGAGCGGCGGGATCATCCGCACGACGTTCATGTGGGCACCACAGGTGAGCAGGAGCAGGCCCTTCTTCGCGGCCGTCTGCTGGGCCTTGGCGGCTCGGGCGCTGTCCGGGGTGCCGTCGGCAGCGGTGAACTCGCTGCCGACGAGCAGGCCGAGCCCGCGCACGTCGCCGATCCCGTCGATCGCCGCGGCGCGGGCGCCTTCGAGCAGCTGGGTGCCCCGTGCGGCGGAGTTCTCGACGAGCCCCTCCTCCTCGATGACGCCGAGGGTCGCGACGGCCGCCGCGCAGGCGACGGCATTGGCGCCGTAGGTGCCGCCCTGGGAGCCGGGCCACGCCTTGCCCATGACCTCCTCGGAGGCCGCGATGCCGGAGATGGGGAAGCCGGAGGCAATCCCCTTCGCCATCGTCATGATGTCGGGCTGGACGTCGAAGTGCTGGTGACCGAACATCTTGCCCGTCCGGCCGAAGCCGGTCTGGACCTCGTCCATGACGAGGAGGATCCCGTGCTTGTCGGCCCGCTCCCGCAGGCCCTGGAAGAAGGCGGTGTTGCCCGGGATGTAGCCCCCTTCGCCGAGGACCGGCTCGACGATGAAGGCCGCGGTCTCCTGGGGCGAGGTGAGCGTGGCGAAGATGTAGTCGAGCTCCTGGAGGGCGAAGCGGGTCGCCTCCTCCTCGCTCCAGCCGTACCGGTAGGCGGTGGGGAAGGGGGCGACGTGAACCCCGCTCATGAGCGGCGAGATGCCCGCGGAGAAGCGGGTGCCGGAGGTCGTCATCGTCGCCGTCGCGACCGTCCGGCCGTGGAAGCCACCGTGGAAGACGATGACATTGGGGCGGCCGGTGGCCTGCCGGGAGAGGCGAAGGGAGGCCTCGAGCGCCTCGCTGCCGGAGTTGGCGAAGAAGAGGGAGTCGAGGTGCGAAGGGAGGACGCCCGAGAGCTTCTCGGTGAGCTCGAGGAGCGGCTTGTGCATGACGGTCGTGTACTGGCCGTGGATGAGCTTGCCGACCTGCTCCTGGGCGGCGGCGACCACCGTGGGGTGGCAGTGCCCGGTACTCACGACGCCGATCCCGGCCGTGAAGTCGAGGTATCGCGTCCCGTCGGAGTCGAAGACCTCGGTGCCGAGGGCATGGTCGACGGTCACGGGGGTGGCCTGCTTGAGCAGTGGGGACAGCGCTGTCATCGGGACCTCCTCATTGGTTGTCTGATTGTTGACAATACTTCTACGATGGCCGAGACGGCAAGGATGCTGAGGAAGAAGGAGACGCTCGATGCAGGACACCCAGATCACCGACGCCCGGGAGCGGGAGGCCATCGAGTCGGTGCCCACCGGTCTCTTCATCGGGGGCGAGTGGGTGACGACGGCGGCGACCCTGCCCGTCGTCGACCCGTCCACCGGCACGGTCCTCACCGAGGTCGCCGACGCGACCCCGCAGGAGGCGTCCGCCGCCCTCGACGCCGCGGCGGAGGCGCAGGCCTCCTGGGCCGCGACCGCGCCGCGTGAGCGCAGCGAGATCCTCACCCGCGCCTTCGACCTGCTCATGGCGGAGCGGGACCGGCTCGCGCTCATCATGACCCTCGAGATGGGCAAGCCGCTGGCCGAGGCGAAGGGGGAGGTGGCCTACGCCGCCGAGTTCTTCCGGTGGTTCGCCGAGGAGGCCGTCCGTATCGACGGCGGCTACATGACCGCGCCGGCGGGCGGCTCCCGCTTCCTTGTCGCCAAGCAGCCGGTCGGCCCGTGCATCCTCATCACGCCGTGGAACTTCCCCATGGCCATGGGCACGCGCAAGATCGGCCCGGCCATCGCCGCCGGGTGCACCTCGGTCATCAAGCCGGCCTCGCAGACGCCGCTGTCGACGCTCGCCCTCGTCGAGATCCTCGTCCGGGCGGGCCTGCCCAAGGGCGTGGTCAACGTCGTGACGACGAGCAAGACCGATGACGTCATGACGCCGATGATCCTCGACCCGCGCTCGCGCAAGATCTCCTTCACCGGGTCGACGCCGGTCGGCAAGCACCTGCTTGAGCTCGCGTCGAAGACGGTCATGCGCACCTCGATGGAGCTCGGCGGCAATGCCCCCTTCCTCGTCTTCGAGGACGCCGACCTCGACGTCGCCGTTGAGGGGGCGATGCTGGCGAAGATGCGCAACATCGGCCAGGCCTGCACGGCCGCCAACCGGATCCTCGTGCAGAAGCCGGTCGCCGAGGAGTTCGCCCGCCGGCTGACCGAGCGGATGGGTGCTCTGGCGATGGGCCGCGGAGTCGAGGACGGCGTCGTCGTCGGACCGCTCGTCAACCAGGGCGCGGTCGACAAGGTCGACGAACTCGTCACCGACGCCGTCGGCCGGGGCGCCACCGCCGTTCTCGGCGGGGCGCCGGCCGACCGCGACGGCTACTTCTACCCCGCGACCGTCCTCACCGGCGTCCCGGCGGACGCCGAGATGGCGAGCGCGGAGATCTTCGGCCCGGTCGCCGCGATCGGGGAGTTCGACACCGAGGAGGAGGCGATCCGCCTGGCCAACGACACTCCCTTTGGCCTCATCTCCTATGTCTTCACCCAGAGCCTCGACCGCGGCCTGCGGGTCAGCGAGGCCCTCGAGGCGGGGATGGTCGGGCTCAACCAGGGCGTCGTGTCCAACCCGGCCGCCCCCTTCGGTGGGATCAAGGAGTCCGGCGTCGGCCGCGAGGGCGGCTTCACCGGCATCGACGAGTTCCTCGAGTCGAAGTACATCGGCATCAAGGTCTGAGGCCCGCGGGCGAAGGGGAGGTTTCTCGGATCACCCGAGAAGCCTCCCCTTCGCAAGGGTTTGGAACTCTTGCGAGCCGGGCGATTTACGGGTGACCGGATAATCCTGAGGCGCGCTCGCCCGCTATATCAGCCCTGCCAGCGCTGCATGTCCTCGTCGCGGACCTCGACGGGGCCTACGGCCGGCTGGGTGATCCGCACGTGGTTGCCGAAGGGGTCCCGCAGCGCGCAGTCGATGCCATAGGGCTGCTCGGTCGGCTCCTCGGTGAACTCGACCCCCTTCGCCCGCAGCTCCTCGTAGGTGGCCCGGCAGTCATCGGTCGTGAGGATCGCGGCGGCGCCGAGGGCGCCCTTCGTCATGAGGTCGCGGAGCTGGGCGGCGGTGTCGTCGTCGGCGAAGGGCGGGCCCGGCACCTCGAGCATGATCTGGCGGCCCGGCTCGGACGGCAGGGCGATCGTGAGCCAGCGCATGAAGCCGAGGTCGACATCGGAGGTGATCTCGAAGCCGAGCTTGCCGCAGTAGAAGGTGAGGGCCTCCTCCTGGTCGAGGACGTAGACGGTGTGGTGGCTGATTCCGGTGAGCATGTGTCCAACCTAGGGTCGGGGCGCTGGGGGCGCTTCTCCGAAACTGCTCGGTCTCGTCATGCGCCGCACGACGCAGCCGGGAGCGCCGACCGGGGGCACGGTCTGGCGGTATTCGCTCGGGGAGCTGCCGGTGATCTCGCGGAAGGTCCGGCTGAAGGTGCCGAGGCTGTCGTAGCCCACGGCCAGCGCGATGTCGGTGACGGACCGGTCGAGGTCACGCAGCATCGCCATGGCCCGCTCGATGCGTCGGCGCTGCAGGTAGCGGTGCGGAGTCTCGCCGAAGGTCTGGGTGAACTGCCGCGAGAAGTGCGCCGGTGACATCAGCGCGACGCGGGAGAGCGAAGGGATGTCCAGCGGGCTCGCGTAGTCGTGGTCCATCGTGTCCCGGGCCCGCAGCAGCCTGCGGTTCTGGTCCTCGCGCACGCTCATGGCCACCCTGCGACGCTACCCGCCCGGCGGCCCGGAGGGAGGCACCATGGACCCATGCTCCTCCAGCACATCGCCCTCGAGTCCGACTGGCAGGCCGCGCAGGAGTCGGGGACCTACCCGGTCTCCACCCTTGGCCGCACGATCGCGGAGGAGGGGTTCATGCACTGCAGCGGGTCGGCTGAGCAGCTCGACGGCGTCCTGCGACGCTTCTACGGCGATGTCACCGAGCCGCTCCTGCTCCTGACGATCAACGAAGCATCGCTCGCGGGGCACGGGCTCGACGTGCGCTACGAGCCCGCGGTCGTCGGTGGTGACGAGCTCTTCCCGCACGTCTACGGGGGAAACCTGCCGGTCGCCTGCGTGGGCGAGGTGTCCTCCCTTCGGCCCTGACGAAGGGGGTCAGGCTCCCTTCGCGATGGCGGCGACGATCGCGCCGGTCACGGACGCGAGGTCGCCCGGTGCGATCTCGAGGTCGAGGCCGCGCCGACCGCCGCTGACGTAGACGCTCGGGTGGGCGGTCGCGGACTCGTCGAGCACCGTGGGGAGAGCGCGCTTCTGGCCGATCGGGCTGATCCCGCCGACGACGTAGCCGGTGGTCCTCTCCGCGAGGGCAGGGTCGGCCATGGTGGCCTTCTTCGCGCCGACCGCGGCCGCGAGGGCCTTGAGGTCGAGCTGGCCGGTGACGGGGACGATGCCGACGACGAGGCCGTGGTCGCGGGGCTGGTCGGTCTGCGCGAGGAGGGTCTTGAGCACCCGCTCCGGTGGCACGCCGATCGCCTCCGCGGCCTCGAGCCCGTAGGAGTCCGCCCGCGGGTCGTGCTCGTAGGGGTGCTCGGTGTGCTCCACCCCGGTCGCCACGAGCGCCCTCGTCGCGGGGGTGGCGCCGCCCCCCTTCGCCTTCTTTGTCACGGGGCCAGTGTGGCTTCGAGGCTCGTCCCTCGCACCTCAGCCACCGTGGGGCGGCTGTCCCTCACACCTCAGCCGGCGGGGTGGGCGGTCGTCCACCCGCTCGTCACCTTGGGCTGGTACTCACGTGATCATGCAGCAGAACCTCCGCGAGTACATCGACCGGCTCATCGACGAGGGCTACACCGTCCGCGATGACCAGGGTGATGACCCCCTGCTCATCGCCCCCGACGGCAGGGCCGTCGAGACGTGGCGGGAGAACTACCCCTACGACTCGCTCATGGCGCGCAACGACTACGACGTCGAGAAGTACCTCCTCCAGATCGAGCTGCTGAAGTTCCAGTACTGGGCCCAGGACACCGGCCGGAAGTTCGTCATCCTCTTCGAGGGGCGCGACGCCGCCGGCAAGGGTGGGACGATCAAGCGCTTCACCGAGCACCTCAACCCGCGTGGTGCCCGGGTCGTCGCGCTGACGAAGCCGACCGAGCGCGAGGAGGGCCAGTGGTACTTCCAGCGCTATATCCAGCACCTGCCGACCAGCGGTGAGATCGTCATGTTCGATCGGTCCTGGTACAACCGGGCCGGCGTCGAGCGCGTCATGGGCTTCTGCACGGACGAGCAGTACGAGGGCTTCATGGACCAGGCGCCCAAGGTGGAGCGGATGCTCTCCGAGGCGGGGGTCAACGTCACCAAGCTGTGGTTCTCGGTGACGCAGCAGGAGCAGCGCACCCGCTTCGCCATCCGCCAGATCGACCCGGTGCGCCGGTGGAAGCTCTCCCCGATGGACCTCGAGAGCCTTGACAAGTGGGAGGCGTACACAGCGGCCAAGGAAGCGATGTTCGAGCGGACCGACACCAAGCACGCGCCGTGGACGGTCATCAAGTCCAATGACAAGAAGCGTGGCCGGATCAATGCGATGCGTTTCTTCCTCAACCAGTACGACTACGAGGGCAAGGACACGGACATCGTCTACGCCCCGGACAAGAAGGTCGTCGCCCGCGGCAAGGTCATCGTCGGCGACTGATCGGCCCGGTGGGCGGCGACGGCCAGGATGAGGGCTGCTGCCGCCCAGGCCACCCCGAAGGCCGTCCGCCCGGCCGGCGGGAGGAAGAACTGCGGCAGGAGGAGCAGCGCGCCGACCGCGAGTGGCCAGGCGGCCCAGGCCGGTGTCGCCCACCGCTCCGATCGGACGGCGCCCCGCCAGGCCGTCGCCGTGGCCAGCCCGCTGACGGCGAGCAGCAGCAGGCCCACGCCGAAGGTCGTCAGCGCCGACGGGTGGTTGCGCACCTCGTCGACGAGCCCGAGCACGGCCGGGTCGTCCACTCCGGCCCGCCCGATGGCGTGCAGGCCGAAGGTCTCCGCCCCGTAGTACGGCAGGGAGAGTGCGACCCCGGCGAGCCCGCTCCAGCGGGCGATCATCGTCGTCGAGGTCGAGAGCAGGTCGTCGATGCGCAGGCCGACGCGCGCCAGCTGGACGAGGGCGAGGGCCCCCGCGAGGTGGGCGACGACCCACCAGGGGCTGGCGAAGGCCGCTGCGGCCTCGGGTGAGGTCGACGACGGTGCGTCGCCGTAGGGGCGGAGCAGGAGATGGCCCGCCATGAGCAGTCCGGACGCGGCGGCCGGCATGACCAGGTGTCGTGGGGTCGTCAAGCGCATGGCGTCCTCATCCCGTGAAGTGAGAGCGGTGCTCTCGGTTGCTGCAACCGTAGTCGAGAGCACTGCTCGCGACAAGAGCGGTGCTCTCACTCGTGTGCGAGGATCCACCCATGGCAGGAGTGAGGGAGCAGTCGCGGGCCCGGACGATGGCGGCCATCTTGGCCGCCGCGCGGGAGGAGATCGCGACCCGCGGGGGAGGCGGGTTGTCGATGCGGGCCGTCGCCCGCGAGGTCGGGATGGTCTCGTCGGCGGTGTACCGGTACTTCCCGACGCGGGAGGCGCTGCTCACCGCGATGATCCTCGAGAGCTACGAGGGGCTCGCGGCCGCGCTCGCTGAGGTCCGCGCCCGCCGTCCCGACCTGCGCTGGGTCGCGCTCGGCACGGCGCTGCGTGACTGGGCGATCGACCGGCCGCACGAGTTCCAGCTCATCTACGGCACCCC
>DXAR01000013.1 GCA_019116945.1 Candidatus Janibacter merdipullorum
GATGGTCAGATCCGCACCTACGCCATGGAGACCGACATCCTCACCAATGCCCAGGAGAACTCGCCGATCGCCGGCCTCGCGCCGGACGCCCCGGGCACGCAGATCATCCTCGACACCCCGGAGAGCGCCCAGCGCGATGCGGTCGTCGACCACTACGGCGACCAGGGTGCCCAGGTCGGTGGCACCGTCGGAGGGATCCTCGGCGGGGCCGGGGGCCTCTTCGACGGCAACCCCTTCGACGTCGTCGAGGACGTCCAGGAGGGCGCCGAGACGGGTGCCGGGATCGGTCGGGACCTGGGCGAGTTCGGCGGGGACCAGGCGTGGGGCCACCACTGGGACCCGATGACCGAGGCGATGGAGGAGCGCTACCCCGGCTGAGCGGTGACCGCCCGGGGCGCGTGACCCCCTTCGCCCGCGGGGATACGATCGGCTCATCATGAGCGACTCCTCTGCACCGACCGAGCCCACCGCCCCCCGCCTGCGCGTCGCGCCGTCGCCGACCGGCGACCCGCACGTCGGCACCGCCTACATGGCGCTCTTCAACCTCGCCTTCGCGCGGCAGCAGGGGGGCCAGTTCGTCCTGCGGATCGAGGACACGGACCGGGCCCGGTTCAACGAGACGAGCGAGCAGCAGCTCTACGACACCCTCGGGTGGCTGGGGCTCGGCTGGGACGAGGGGCCGGACGTCGGTGGCCCCTACGCGCCCTACCGGCAGAGCGAGCGGCTCGACACCTACCGGCCCTACGTCGACCGGCTCGTCGAGGAGGGCCACGCCTACTACTGCTGGTGCTCCACCGAGCGGCTGACGGCGATGCGCGAGAAGCAGCAGAAGCTCAAGCTCCCCACGGGCTACGACCGCCTGTGCGTCGGCAAGACGAAGGAGGAGCGCGCCGAGCTCGAGGGATTCAACGAGACCCCCGTCGTGCGGATGCTGGTGCCCGAGGACGCCCCGACGACCTTCGAGGACGTCATCCGCGGGACGGTCTCCGCGCCACGGCCCGACGACCAGGTGATCCTCAAGGCCGACGGCTTTCCGACCTACCACCTGGCCGTCGTCGTCGACGACCACGAGATGGGCATCACCCACGTCGTCCGCGGCGAGGAGTGGATCTCCTCGACGCCCAAGCACGTGCTGCTCTACCGGTGGCTCGGCCTCGAGCCGCCGAAGTTCGCGCACATGCCCCTGCTGCGCAACCAGAACAAGTCGAAGATCTCCAAGCGCAAGAACCCCGAGGCGCGCCTCACGTGGTTCCACGAGCAGGGCTACCTGCCCGAGGCCGTCGTCAACTTCCTCGGTCTGCTGGCCTACCCGCCGGCGAAGGGGGAGTCCGGCGAGGACGTCGAGAAGTTCACCCTCGAGGAGTTCAGCGAGGCCTTCGCCTGGGACAAGGTCAACACCGTCGGGCCGATCTTCGACCTCAAGAAGCTCGAGTGGCTCAACGGTGCGTGGATCCGCGGTCTCGACCTCGGTGACCTCAGCTCGCGACTGCTGCCCTACCTCCAGGCCGACGGCGTGCTCGGTGAGAACCCGAGCGCCGGCGAGCTCGCCCGGCTCAAGAGCATCGCCGAGCTCATCCAGACCCGGATGAACCTCCTCACCGAGGCCTCCGCCCTCGTCGGTCCCTTCTACGTCGCGGACGCCGACCTCGAGATCGCCGAGGACGCCCGCGCCGGCCTCAAGGACACGGCCGGCGAGGTCCTCGACGCGGCCATCGCCGCGCTCGAGCCGCTCACCCTGCCCGAGGGGGTCCTCGCCGAGAACCGCGAGGGCAACCAGTGGCACGCCGAGGAGATCGAGCGGGTCCTGCGGGAGGCGATCGTCGAGGGCATGGAGATCAAGCCCCGCTTCGCCTTCGGCCCGCTGCGCACGGCGGTCTCGGGCCAGAAGGTCAGCCCGCCGCTCTTCGAGTCGATGGAGATCCTCGGCAAGGAGTCGACGCTGGCGCGACTGCGCTCCCTTCGCTCGTCGCTGGCCTGACGGGCCACGGATTTGGGTGAATCCCGGGGGATGGGTAGTATTTCCACTCGGTTCACCGCCCGCGCGTGCCTCGGCACGAAGGGGCAGTGATACCCCCTTGGGGTATGGTGTAATTGGCAACACGGCTGATTCTGGTTCAGTTGTTCTAGGTTCGAGTCCTGGTACCCCAGCGCTGAGAGTGGCTCCACCACTCGATTTCGGAGATGACCGCCCTTCCGGGTAAGGTTCCCTCCGTTGCCCGGCCGGTCACCGGTCGGAGACAGCAGATGGCCCCGTTGTGTAGTGGCCTAGCACGCCGCCCTCTCAAGGCGGTAGCGCGGGTTCGAATCCCGTCGGGGCTACATCGAGCAAGGCCCCCGCTCCTCGGAGCGGGGGCCTTCGTCGTGCTCCCGGCCGCCCACCGTGGTCCGCTGCCGGCCGCCCACCGTGGTCCGCTCCCGGACAGGATGCGTGGCGCGCTGCCGATGTCCTTCGTCGTCGTGTGGTCACGTCGTCGTTCGCGACATCGGCTTGACGCTGCGCCACACCTCCTGTCCGTGCGCTCAGCGCCCCCTTCGCCCCGTGGTCAACTCGTCACTCGGTGTCGCGGTCGGCGGCCTCGGCGGCCTTGGCGTGCTTCTCGAGGACCTCGGTCAGCTTGTTCGCGCCGGCGATGACGGTCGCGGCGTGGAGGCGGCCCGGCTGCCGGGAGAGGCGCTCGATCGGGCCGGAGATCGACACCGCGGCGATGACGCGGCCCGAGGGGGAGCGGACCGGGGCCGACACCGAGGCGACGCCGGCCTCGCGCTCGCCGACGCTCTGGGCCCACCCGCGGCGCCGGACGCCGGAGAGCATGGTGGCGGTGAAGGCGGCCTCCTGGAGTCCGCGGTGCAGTCGATCCGGCTCCTCCCACGCGAGGAGGACCTGGGCGGCGGAACCCGCGTGCATCGTCAGCGTCGCGCCGACAGGGATGGAGTCGCGCAGGCCGACGGGCCGCTCGGCGGCGGAGACGCAGACGCGGTGCTCGCCCTGGCGGCGGAAGAGCTGGGCGGACTCGTTCGTGTGGTCACGCAGGGCGCCGAGCACGGGGTTGGCCGCGACGAGCAGCTTGTCCTCGCCGGCCGATGCGGCGAGCTCGCCGAGTCGGGGTCCGAGGACGAAGCGACCTTGCATGTCCCGTGCGACGAGGCGATGGTGCTCGAGGGCGACCGCGAGGCGGTGTGCCGTGGGGCGGGCCAGGCCCGTGGCGGCCACGAGCTGCGCGAGGGTCGATGGGCCCGACTCGAGGGCTCCGAGCACGATGGCGGCCTTGTCCAGAACGCCGACTCCACTACCGTTGTCCATGAAGTGATACTGACATCTCATGTCGTGAGACGCAAGGTCTCGGCCGGGGGCGACGTGCGAATGTCAGGGGCAACACCGTGCACGATCTGTGGCACCACGCATGGGAGGGAATGAGGATCATGGCAGGAACACTGGCCGAGAAGGTCTGGGACGCCCACGTCGTCCACCGCGCCGAAGGGGAGCCCGACCTCCTCTACATCGATCTGCACCTCCTCCACGAGGTGACGAGCCCGCAGGCCTTCGAGGGCCTGCGGATGGCCGGACGGCCCGTGCGTCGCCCGGACCTGACCCTCGCGACCGAGGACCACAACGTCCCGACGACACCCGGCCCGATCACCGACCCGGTGAGCAAGATCCAGGTCGAGACGCTCCGCGACAACTGCGCCGAGTTCGGTGTGCGGCTCTACCCCATGGGTGACGCCGAGCAGGGCATCGTCCACGTCGTCGGCCCCCAGCTCGGGCTGACCCAGCCGGGAACGACGGTCGTCTGCGGCGACAGCCACACGAGCACACACGGCGCCTTCGGTGCGCTGGCCTTCGGCATCGGCACGAGCGAGGTCGAGCACGTGCTCGCCACGCAGACCCTCTCGCTCAACCCCTTCAAGACCATGGCGATCAACGTCCGCGGCGAGCTGCAGCCGGGTGTGACGGCGAAGGACATCATCCTCGCGGTCATCGCCAAGATCGGCACCGGTGGCGGTCAGGGCTACGTCCTCGAGTACCGCGGCGAGGCGATCGAGGCGCTCTCGATGGAAGCCCGGATGACCGTGTGCAACATGTCGATCGAGGCCGGGGCCCGCGCCGGCATGATCGCCCCCGACGAGACGACCTTCGAGTACCTCAACGGTCGTGACCACGCCCCGACCGGAGCCGACTGGGACGCCGCCGTCGAGGCCTGGCGGAGCCTCCGCTCCGACGACGACGCCGTCTTCGACGCCGAGGTCGACATCGACGCCTCGACGCTCACCCCCTTCGTCACCTGGGGAACGAACCCCGGCCAGGGCCTGCCCCTCGCCGACGCCGTCCCGGACCCGGAGACGATCGTCGACGAGAGCGAGCGCACCGCTGCCGCAAGCGCGCTCGAGTACATGGGCCTCACCGCCGGGACCCCCCTGCGGGAGATCGGCGTCGACACCGTCTTCCTCGGCTCGTGCACCAACGGACGCATCGAGGACCTCCGGGCCGCCGCGGAGGTCATCCGCGGCCGGCACGTCGCGGACGGCGTACGCATGCTCGTCGTGCCCGGGTCCGCCCGGGTGCGGGTCCAGGCTGAGGAGGAGGGCCTGCACTCGATCTTCACCGAGGCCGGCGCCGAGTGGCGGCTGCCGGGATGCTCGATGTGCCTCGGGATGAACCCCGACACCCTGTCGCCGGGGGAGCGGTCGGCGTCGACGAGCAACCGCAACTTCGAGGGGCGTCAGGGCAAGGGCGGACGCACCCACCTCGTCTCACCACTCGTCGCCGCGGCCACCGCGGTGCGCGGCACCCTGTCCAGCCCCGCAGACCTCGACCTGCCGGAAGGAGCCTGAGCCATGGAGAAGTTCACGACGCACACCGGGACCGGAGTTCCCCTGCGGCGCAGCAACGTCGACACCGACCAGATCATCCCCGCGGTCTACCTCAAGCGGGTCTCGCGCACCGGCTTCGAGGACGGGCTCTTCGCCGCCTGGCGTGGTGACGAGACCTTCGTCCTCAACCAGCCCGCGTACCGCGACGGCTCCGTGCTCGTCGTCGGACCGGACTTCGGCACCGGCTCCTCGCGCGAGCACGCCGTGTGGGCGCTCAAGGACTACGGCTTCCGCGTCGTCATCTCCTCGCGCTTCGCCGACATCTTCCGGGGCAACTCCGGCAAGCAGGGACTGCTCGCCGCGCAGGTCGGCCAGGACGATGTCGAGCTGCTGTGGAAGTACCTCGAGAACACCCCCGGCGCGGAGATCACCGTCGACCTCACGGCCAAGACCATCACAGCCGGTGACATTGTCTGCACCTTCGCCGTCGACGACTACACGCGGTGGCGGCTCATCGAGGGGCTCGACGACATCGGCCTGACGATGCGTCACGAGCAGGAGATCACCGACTTCGAGGCGAAGCGGCCTGTCTGGAAGCCGTCCACGCAGTCGGCCTGAAGCTCACGCAGCAGTGGGCGCCCTTGGGAGACAAGGGTGCCCGCTGCACTGTCCGAGGCGGATGCGATCGCTGAGGGGCCGCCGGCGAAGGGGGTTCACCTCCCTTTCCGTCGAATGGTCCTGTGCGGCAATAAAAAGTGACCCACCCCGAATCCTGCACGGAGGCTCCGCAGCGCCCTACCGTCGTGACAGGTCGGGTGTACGGCTCGGCTTTCCCAGCCGGGGGAACTCCGGCGTCACCGCTACGGGAGTGACCGTGAACAAGGCAGAACTCGTCAAGGCTCTCGAGGAGAGGCTGGGCAGTCGCAAGGCCGCCCAGGAAGCGCTGGAGGTCGTGCTCGACACGATCGTTCGTGAGGTGGCGAAGGGGGGTCGCGTCGCGATCACGGGGTTCGGCACCTTCGAGAAGGCGGCCCGGGCAGCCCGGACCGGCCGCAACCCACGCACCGGTGAGGTCGTGAAGATCAAGAAGACGACGGTGCCGCGCTTCAAGGCCGGCACGAGCTTCAAGGCCTACGTCGCCGACCCGAAGTCGTTGCCCAAGGCGGCTCCTGCCGCGGCGCGGGCGGCCGCCGGCACCGTGACCTCGGCAGCCGGGTCGGCGTACGCCCTGGCCGGCAGTGCGCTCCCCGGGGGGAAGAAGAAGCCCGCCGAGTCCTCGAGCACGGCGACGAAGAGCACGGCGAAGAAGAGTGCGCCGGCGAAGAAGACCGCTGCCAAGAAGTCGACGACCAAGAAGGCCGCGCCGGCCAAGAAGACCGCTGCCAAGAAGTCGACCGCGAAGAAGGCGACGCCGGCCAAGAAGTCCACGCCGGCGAAGAAGACGTCCGCGCAGAAGTCGACCGCCAAGAAGGCGACGCCGGCCAAGAAGTCCACGCCGGCGAAGAAGACGTCCGCGCAGAAGTCGACCGCCAAGAAGGCGACGCCGGCCAAGAAGAGCACGCCGGCGAAGAAGACGACGGCGCAGAAGTCGACCGCCAAGAAGGCGACGCCGGCCAAGAAGACCGGTTCCTCGAGCTGACCGCGAGGGACGTCCCGAGGGGCCGCTGTCGACCGTCGGCAGCGGCCCCTCGGCATGTCACGGGGGAGTGCCGCAGCTCAGCGGATGGTCTCCCCGTCGCCGATGCCGACGATCCAGAGGCGGGTGACCTCCCCTTCGTCCTCGGTGATGCTCACCCGCTGCCCGGGCCGGACGAAGCGCAGTGAGCTCGCGGCGAAGACCTCCGGCGCGACGGCATACCTGAGGCCGGCGTCGGTGACGACCACCGTGGCGCCATCTGCATCGTGGGAGAAGACCGTTGCCTGCACGGGAGGAGCCTATCCGTGGCCTAAGGTGAACAGGGCCACAGCGAGGTGCCTCGGCACCACCTCGAGGACAGGAAGGTGACCTTGGTCGTCCACCGCACACCCACACCGGTCGCGTACCAGGTCGTCGCGGCCGTCCTGCGGCCGGTGATGCGCGGGCTGACCCGCTACGAGGTGACCGGGCTGGAGCACGTCCCCGAGTCGGGCGGCTTCATCGTCACGCCTAACCACGTCTCCCACGCCGACCCCTTCCCGTGGGCGCACGTGCTCTACAACCGGGGGGTTGCCCCCGTCTTCCTCGCCAAGAGCACCCTCTTCGACGCCCCCGTGGTCGGGACCATCATGCGGCACGCGAAGCAGGTGCGGGTCGACCGCGAGAGCCCCACGGCGGCCCAGGCACTCGCTCCCGCCGTGCGAGCCCTGGCGGCCGGTGAGTGCGTCGCGGTGTACCCCGAGGGCTCGCTCACGCGGGACCCGGATCTCTGGCCGATGCGGGGCAAGTCCGGCGCCGCCCGGCTCGCGCTGCAGTCGGGCGCCCCGGTGATCCCCATCGCCCAGTGGGGGCCGCAGGACCTGCTGCCCCGTTACGCCAAGGTGCCGCGGATCTCCCGGCACCGCTGGCGGATCCGGATCCGCTTCGGCCCGCCGGTCGACCTCGCCGACCTGCAGGCGGCCCCGGTGACCTCGACCGCCGTCGCGACGGCGACCGATCGCATCATGGCGGCCGTCACCCACGAGCTCGAGCAGCTCCGCGGAGAGCAGGCCCCCACCGAACGCTTCGACCCCCGGGCCCACGGGCTACGACCGACGGGCGACTACCGTCCAGGAGGATCCTCATGAACCACATCGCCGTCTTCGGAGCCGGGAGCTGGGGTACCGCCTTCGCCTCGATCCTCGCCGACGCGGGCAACGACGTCCGCGTCTGGGGGCGACGCCCCGAGCTCGTGGCGCAGCTCAACTCCGGGGTCAACGAGGACTACCTCCCGGGGGTGGACCTCCCTTCGGGCATCTCCGCGTCCACCGACCCGGCGGAGGTCACCGACGGCGCGAGCATCGTCATCCTCTCCGTGCCCTCCCAGTCGCTGCGGACCAACCTCACCGAGTGGGCGCCGCTGCTCACCGGGGACAAGGTCGTCGTCTCCCTCATGAAGGGCATCGAGCTCGGGACCACGAAGCGCATGAGCGAGGTCATCCACGAGGTCGGGGGGATCCCCGTCGACCGGATCGGTGTCGTCAGCGGCCCCAACCTCGCCCGTGAGATCGTCCAGCGTCAGCCGGCGGCCACGGTCGTCGCCTGCCCCGACACGGTGGCCGCCGACCGGGTCGCCGCGGCCTGCTCGACGAGCTACTTCCGTCCCTACACCTCCGAGGACGTCGTCGGCGCCGAGCTCGGGGGAGCGGTGAAGAATGTCATCGCGCTCGCCGTCGGGATGGCCTCCGGCCTGGGCATGGGGGACAACACGAAGGCCTCGATCATCACGCGCGGGCTGGCCGAGACGACGCGACTCGCGGTCGCCCTCGGCGCGGACCCACGGACCCTCGCCGGGCTCGCCGGGGTCGGTGACCTCATCGCCACGTGCATGTCGCCGCTCTCGCGCAACCACTCCTTCGGCGTCAAGCTCGGGCAGGGCATGACCGTCGCGGAGGTCACCGAGCAGACGAAGCAGACCGCCGAGGGCGTGAAGTCCTGCGCCTCCATCCTCGACCTCGCCCGCGCCCACGGCGTCGACGTCCCCATCACCGAGCAGGTCAACCGGGCCGTCCACGAGGGCGTCCCCCCGAAGGAGATCGTCCGCTCGCTCCTCTCCCGGGCCCGCAAGGCCGAGACGGAGTAGCCGCCCTCAGAGCGCGTCGAGGGCCTGGACGAGGTCGGCCCAGAGGTCGTCGACGTCCTCGACCCCCACGGACATGCGCACGAGGTTGACGGGGACGGCCTCGGGCTCGCCCGGCTGGCGACGTCGTCGCTCCAGCTGCGACTCCACGCCACCGAGGCTCGTCGAGTTCGACCAGATCCGGGTGCCGGCCGCGAAGGCCTCGGCCGCGGTCGCGCCGTCCCCCTCGCCGTCGACCTCGACGGAGACGATGGCGCCCCACCCCGGGTAGCGCACGCGCGCGATGCGCGGGTGATCGGTGAGCCGCCGGGACAGCTCCGCAGCGTTGTCGCAGGCCCGCTCCAGGCGAAGGGAGAGGGTCCGCAGCCCCCGGAGGGCGAGCCATGCCTCCATCGGACCGGCAATCGCGCCGCCGAGGAGGCGGCGGCGGGCGAGCCGGTCGTGGATCGCCCGGCCGCGGACGGGGGTGACCGTGATGCCGAGGAGCACGTCGGAGTGACCGGCGAGGTACTTCGTCGCCGAGTGGACGACGACGTCGACGTCGTCCTCGAGGGGCCGTTGGAGAAGGGGGGTGGCGAAGGTGTTGTCCACCGCGACGAGCGCACCCGCCGCGTGCGCGGCGGCGGTGAGCGCGCGGATGTCGGCGATGTCGAGCAGCGGGTTCGTCGGCGACTCCAGCCAGAGCAGGTCGGCACCGGGGAGCGCGGCGGTCACCGCCTCGTCGTCGGTGACGTCGACCCAGCGGACGGTGAGCCGCCCCTCCTCGACGGCCTCGGCGAGGGTGACGACGACACCGTTGTAGGCCGAGGCCGGCGCGACGACGACCCCTCCCGCGGGGACGAGGGCCAACACGGCGCTCACGGCCGCCATGCCCGAGGAGAAGACGAGCGCCTCACCCCCTTCGAGCTCGCCGACGGCCTCCTCCAGCGGAGTCCACGTCGGGTTGCTCACGCGCGCATAGTTCGCCGGGCCGTCCGCGATGTACGTGGACGTGAAGGTCACCGGTGGGTTGAGCGCGGCGCCCGGGGTGCGGGCCGGGCGACCGAGCGCCACGACCTTCGTCCTCGGGGAGAGCTCGGTCTGCGCGTCGTCGTCCTGCTGCTCCATGGGGACGAGGCTAGACGTTAGTCTTCCCCCGATGAGCAGCGATCCCAGCCGCAAGCCCCGCGTCGCCGTCGTCTTCGGCGGGCGCTCCTCCGAGCACGCCGTCTCCTGCGCCACCGCCGCCGGTGTGCTGCGCGCGATCGACCGTGACGTCTACGACGTCGTGCCGGTGGGCATCACGCGCGAGGGCGCATGGGTGCTCGCGGCCGATGACCCCGACCGGCTCGCGCTCACCGCCGACCAGACCCCCGAGGTCACCGACACGGGGACCGAGGTCATCCTCCCGACGAAGGTCGGGCAGACCGTCCTCACGGCCCACCGCCCCGGTGAGGCGCTCGAGGCCATCGGGCAGGTCGACGTCGTCTTCCCGCTCCTCCACGGCCCCTACGGCGAGGACGGCACCCTCCAGGGGATGCTCGAGCTCACCGACACGCGCTATGTCGGCTCGGGGGTGCTCGCCTCCGCCGCGGGCATGGACAAGCACTACATGAAGGTTGTCTTCGCCGGGGCCGGGCTGCCCGTCGGTCCCTACACGGTCATCACCGACGCCGACTGGCGCCGGGACAAGGCTGCGGCGATGGACGCGGTCGGTGCGTTGACCTTCCCCCTCTTCGTCAAGCCCTGCCGTGCCGGGTCGTCGATGGGCGTCTCCAAGGTGGACTCCCCGGAGGGGCTCGAGAGCGCGATAGAGGCGGCCCGCGAGCACGACCTCAAGGTCATCGTCGAGGCCGGGGTCGTCGGCCGGGAGATCGAGTGTGCCGTCCTGGAGGGTCGCGGCCTCGACGCGCCCCGGACCTCCCTCCCCGGCGAGATCGTCGTCGAGGGTGGCCACGGCCACGACTTCTACGACTTCGAGGCGAAGTACCTCGACGAGGCCTCCGTCGTCCTCTCCTGCCCGGCAGAGCTCCCGCAGGGCGTGGCCGACGAGGTCCGCCGGCTCGCGGCGGCCTCCTTCGAGGCCCTGGGCTGCGAGGGGCTGGCGAGGGTCGACTGCTTCGTCACCGAGGGCGGCCAGGTCGTCATCAACGAGATCAACACGATGCCCGGCTTCACCCCGAGCTCGATGTACCCACGGATGTGGCAGGAGAGCGGGATGGGCTACGCGGAGCTCGTCGACGAGCTCATCCAGCTCGCCCTCGAGCGCCCCGTCGGCCTGCGCTGACCCCCCGATCTCGCATTTCCTTCAGGAAATGCGAGGTCAGGTGCACTCGCGGCCGTTGGTCGGCAGCTCCTGCACCGCCTCGCTGAAGGCGGGGAGAAGCATCGGCGCCGGGTCGTGCTCCTCGGGGACGATGACCTCGATCGCCGGGTCCCTGCCGAAGCTCGTGAGCCGCGTTCCGTCGTCGAGCTCCTCGGCCACCCAGTCGACGTCGTCGACGACGACGCACTGGTCCTCCGTCGGACCGAGAGCGGGCATGCCGCAGCGCGCGATGATCGGCGGGTCCCCCCAGGCGGCCACGGCGGGGTCGCTCGGGTCGGTCTCGGTGGGGGAGAGCTCCTTGACCTCCTCCGGCCAGTGCTCGCTCGCGGCCACGCAAGCCTCGTGGTCGGCGTCGTCGGGGATGCCCACCTCGGCCGCGCTGCTGCAGCTGCCGAGGAGGACGGCGCCGGCCGCGACGAGCAGCGTCGTGCGACGGCGGGGCGAAGGGGACACGGCCGGGAGGCTACCGTGCCGTCCTGACCCCCTTCGCCCACCCGAGGAGACCCGACGATGACCGGGGCCCGTCTGCAGGACCTCTCCGAGGGAGAGTTGCTCGCCCGGCTCTTCCCGCTCTTCGGCGCGGCGACCGGGCCGGCCGAGGTGCTCCTCGGACCGGGCGACGACGCCGCGGTCCTCGCGGCTCCGTCCGGCGCGAGCGTGCTCACGACGGACACGATGGTCCTCGGTCGCGACTGGCACGACGAGTGGTCGGCACCCGAGGAGGTCGGCCGCAAGGTCATCGCCCAGAACCTCTCCGACGTCGCCGCCATGGGCGCCGTCCCCACCGGGTTGCTCATCGCCCTCGCCGCTGACCCCGAGACGGAGGTCGCGTGGGCCGTCGGTCTCGCCGAGGGGATCGCCTCGGCAGCCGCCGAGGCCGGCGCGCCGGTCATCGGTGGCGACCTGTCCTCGGCCGGTCGGGGGACCGTGCTCATCGGGATCACCGCCGTGGGCGACCTCCAAGGGCGGGCTCCGGTGCGCCGCAACGGCGCCCACGTCGGGGACGTCGTGGCGGTGCGCGGGAGCCTCGGGCGCTCCGGCGGCGGGCTGCAGCTCCTTCTCGCCGGCCGTGGTCGCACCCACCTCGACGGCCCGGTCGACGGGGCCGACCCCGTCGACCGGGCGGTCGACGAGCTGTGCCTGGCGCACCGCCGGACCGACGGGGTGCCGTGGCGTTCGGGAGCCGAGGCGGCGGACGCGGGCGCCACGGCCATGATCGACGTCTCCGACGGGCTCGTGCGCGACCTCGGCAGGGTGGCCGACGCCAGCGGCGTGCTGGTCGACCTCGACGGGGCGGCGCTGGAGCAGGTGGCGGCCGGTGCGCTCACGGTCGCCCTGGGCGCGGAGGACGCGCTGCGCCAGGTGCTCTCCGGGGGAGAGGAGCACTCCCTCGTCGCGACCTTCCCTCCGGGGGCGGTGCCGGCGGGGTGGCAGGTCATCGGGGTGTGTGCCGAGGGTGATGGCGTCCGCGTCGACGGCCGGGTGCCCGAGGTCACCGGCTGGGACCACTTCCGCGCCGGCTGACCCGCTCCGGGCACGAAAAAGCCGCCGGTCCCCGGTGGGGAGCGGCGGCGGATTCGTCAGGCTCGGGTCAGCGCTTGACCTTGCCGGCCTTGAGGCACGAGGTGCAGACGTTGAGACGCTTCGGGGTCACACCAGCGTCGCCCACCTTGGCCCGAACGCGCTGGATGTTCGGGTTCCAGCGACGCTTGGTGCGGCGGTGCGAGTGCGAGATGGAGTGTCCGAAGGACGGTCCCTTGCCGCAGACGTCGCAGTTGGCAGCCACGGGTTTCTCCTGTGTTCGTCAGTACGTGAGTGATGTGCTCCGGGCATCCACCGCGAAGGGGGGACAGGTCGCCCGGGCAACCGGTACAGCGTAGCGGAGGCCGGGGGTGGTGACCAAAACGGTGGATGCGGGTCACGATGCGGCGACCGGCCCGCCCCGACGCGTCCCGCCAGTCTGCCTCCTCGGCTACCGTGACGCACGTGCTGGAGGTCTTGGACGCGGAGTCGGTGCGGCGGTGGGTCGTCGTCACCCGAGCCGCGCTCGCCGCCCGACGCGCCGAGATCGACGCGCTCAACGTCTTCCCGGTGCCCGACGGTGACACCGGCACCAACATGTACCTCACCCTCGACCAGGCGCTCGACGTCACCCGGACCGAGCACGAGCGGCTCGGCGCCGTGACGGACCTGCCCCTCGACGTCGAGGTCGCCGCGATGTCGCGCGCCACCCTCATGTCCGCGCGCGGCAACTCGGGTGTCATCCTCAGCCAGCTCGTGCGCGGGGTCAGCGAGGTCATCGCCGGGGAGGGGCTGACCGAGGTCGACGTCGCCGCCGTCGCCCGCGCCTTCGCCAGGGGCGCTCGCCGCGCCCGGGAGAGCGTCGTGCGAGCCCAGGAGGGCACGATCCTCACCGTCGCGGACGCGACGACGGCGGAGGTGGAGCGGGTCGTCGCCGAGGGGGGTGGCCTCGGTGACCTCACCCGGGCCGCCGTCGACGCCGCCCGGGCCGCGCTGGCCAGGACCCCGGAACAGCTGCAGGCGCTCGCGGACGCGGGCGTCGTCGACGCCGGGGGCGCCGGGTACCTCCTCTTCGTCGAGGCGCTCGACCAGGTCGTTCACGAGAAGGGCCCCGCGAGCCACTACGTCGTCGACGACTTCATCCTCAACCAGTCCCTCGAGCGGCGGCCCGAGTGGTCCCAGGACCGGCAGGCGAGCGGCGGGAGCCGCGCCGTCCCCGCCCACGAGGGGCCGGCCTACGAGGTGATGTACCTCCTCCACGACATCACCGAGGAGCAGGTGACGGTGCTGCGGGGCGCGCTCGACGAGCTGGGGGACAGCGTCGTCGTCTCCAGCGCGGAGGACGTCACCCACGTCCACGTGCACACCGACGACATCGGTGGCGTGCTCGAGGCCGGTCTCGTCCACGGGGCACCACAGCGCGTGGCCGTCACCCTCCTCGAGCTCATGAGCCCTGCCCCGGGGCTCGGGATCGGCATCGTCGCCTGCGCGGCCGGACCCGGGATCGCCGCCGTCCTCGAGGAGGCGGGCGCGACGAGCGTCCCCTCGGGGCCTGGGCGCCGGGCCTCGGCGGGCGAGCTCGTCGCCGCGGTGCGCGCCACCGGGACGGCCGACGTCATCCTCATGCCCAACGACCGGGACACCCGGCTCGCCGCGGAGGCCGCGGCGCAGGCTGCCGGCCAGGAGGGTCAGACCGTCCACGTCATCGGGTCCACGACCGCGGTGCAGGGGCTGGCCGCTCTCGCTGTCTTCGACCCGAGCCTGCCCGCCCAGGCCAACGTCCTCGCGATGACGCACGCCGCCGCGGCGACCCAGCACGGCGGCGTGACCGTCGCCGTGAAGTCCGGGCTGACGAGCGGCGGCGCCTGCGAGGTCGGCGACGTCCTCGGGGTCGTGCGCGGGGACATCACGATCGTCGGCTCGGACATGGACGAGGTCTGCGGCCAGGTCCTCGATGCCCTCACCGGCTCCGGCGCCGAGCTCGTGACGATGGTGCTCGGCGAAGGGGTGCCCGAGGGGCTCGTCGCCCGGCTCACCGCCCGGCTCACCGCGGAGCACGTCGAGGTCGAGACCATCGACGGGGGGCAGCCGCACTACCCGCTCCTCTTCGGGGCCGAGTAGTGGCGCGGGAGGACACCCGGCTCAAGGGCCTGCTCGGCGGGCAGGCCGCGAGCAAGCTCGCCAAGCACCGGGACATCGAGACCGTCGGCCAGCTGCTCGACTTCTGGCCCCGCCGCTACCGTTCGGCCGAGGCCGACCTCGGCAACCCCCGCATCGGTGACTTCCTCGTCGCCGTCGCCCGCGTCGAGCGGGCGGAGACCCGCACCATGGCCAAGCGCCGTGGCCGGATGCTGGAGGCGACGATCACCGACGGGCGCTCGCGGATGCGGGTCACCTTCTTCGACGCCCGCGGCCACGAGCACAAGCTCGTCGCCGGGAGGGAGTTCCTCTTCGCCGGGACGGTGTCCGAGTACCGGCGCGTGCGCCAGCTCGCGCACCCCGGCTACGCGACCCTCGAGGAGGCCGCGGCCCTCGGTGAGCTCGGCGATGCCGACCACACCGGACTCATCCCCATCTACCGGCACGTCCCCGGCGTCCACCCGTGGACGATCACCCGGTGCGTGCGGCTCGTCCTCGGCCAGCTGGACGGCGTCTCCGACGCGGTGCCCGAGACCGTGCGGACCCGCCGCGGCCTGCTCGACCGGGGCGCCGCCCTTCGCGCCATCCACGCCCCTCGCGACCACGGCGAGGTCGCCGCCGGCAAGCAGCGGCTGCGCTTCGAGGAGGCGCTCGTCCTCCAGTGCCTCCTCGGGCAGCGGCGCATCGCCGCGACCGCGGTCGTCACCGAGGGCCGCACTCCCCGCGACGGTGGCCTGCTCAGCTCCTTCGACGAGCGCCTGCCCTTCGAGCTCACGGCGGGCCAGGCCGAGGTGAGCCGCGAGATCCTCGACGAGATGGCCCGGCCCACGCCGATGCACCGCCTGCTCCAGGGCGAGGTCGGCTCGGGCAAGACGGTCGTCGCGCTGCGGGCGATGCTCGCCGCCGTGGACGCCGGTGGGCAGGCCGTCCTCCTCGCGCCCACGGAGGTCCTCGCGGCCCAGCACGCCGCCTCCATCACGGGCATGCTTGGTGACCTGGCCGAAGGGGGGATGCTCGGCGGCGCCGAGCATGCCACCCGCGTCGCCCTCCTCACCGGGTCGATGTCGGCGGCCCGCCGCAAGGCGGCGATGCTCGAGATCGCCTCCGGGCAGGCCGGCATCGTCATCGGCACCCACGCCCTCCTCGAGGACCGGGTGACCTTCGCCGACCTCGCGCTCGTCGTCGTCGACGAGCAGCACCGATTCGGGGTCGAGCAGCGGGATGCCTTGCGCGCCAAGGGGGCCACGCCACCGCACCTCCTCGTCATGACGGCCACCCCGATCCCGCGGACGGTGGCCATGACCGTCTTCGGCGACATGGAGACCTCGACGCTGCGGGAGTTGCCCCGTGGGCGCCAGCCGATCACGACGCACGTCGTCCCGGTGGACAAGCCCGGGTGGGTCGACCGCACCTGGCAGCGGGTCGCCGAGGAGGTCGCCGCGGGGCGGCAGGCCTATGTCGTCTGCCCGCGCATCGGCGGTGACGACAAGGACGACCTCGACGGCATCGACCTCGTGGCCGAGGACGCCGTCGTCGACGACGAGCACGACGACGGCGAACGCGTCGAGGGAGAGGAGCGCCCCGAGCGGCCCCTCGCCGCCGTCGAGGAGGTCATCGAGACTCTTCGGGCCCACCCCGCGCTCCAGGGGGTGGCCCTCGAGATGCTCCACGGGCGGATGTCGCCCGAGGACAAGGATGCGGTCATGGCCCGGTACACCGCGGGCGAGGTGGACGTCCTCGTCTCGACGACCGTCATCGAGGTCGGGGTCGACGTGCCCAATGCCTCGACGATGGTCATCCTCGACGCCGACCGCTTCGGCGTCTCCCAGCTGCACCAGCTGCGCGGCCGCATCGGCCGAGGCGGTCACCCCGGCGTGTGCCTCCTCATGACCGGCAGCGAGAGCGAGTCCGCCACCGAGCGCCTCGCGGCCGTCGCGGGCAGCACCGACGGCTTCGAGCTCGCCCGGCTCGACCTCACCCAACGGCGCGAAGGGGATGTCCTCGGCACCGCCCAGCACGGCGCCCGCAACCAGCTCCAGCACCTCTCCGTCCTCCGTGACGAGGCGCTCATCGAGGACGCGCGCGAGGACGCCCAGGCGCTCCTCGCCGAGGACCCGGAGCTCACCGACCACCCCGACCTGCGGGAGCGGATCGCCGACTGGCTCGACGCCGAGCAGGCGGCCTACCTCGAGAAGGGCTGACGCCTCCTTCGTCCCGGGTGGTGGCCCTCGCGGCCGATGGCGCATCATGGAGCGGTGACTCGGATCATCAGCGGCGAGGCGGGCGGACGCCGCCTGCGCACCCCCACCGGCGACGGCACGCGGCCCACGACCGACCGGGTGCGCGAGGCGCTCTTCTCCTCGCTCGAGGCGCGCGACGTCATCGACGGGGCCCACGTCATGGATCTCTACGCGGGATCCGGCGCCCTCGGTCTGGAGGCGGCCAGCCGCGGTGCCGCGAGCGTGCTCCTCGTCGAGTCCGACCGGGGTGCCTCCGCGACGATCCGCGCCAACATCTCCGACCTGGGGGTCGCCGGGGCCCGGCTCCAGTCGGGCACCGTCGAGCAGGCCCTCGACCGGCCGGCGTCCCTGCGCTACGACGTCGTCCTCGCCGACCCGCCCTACGACGTCAGCGAGGAGTCCCTCGCCGCGGTGCTCGAGATGCTCCTGACGCACCAGTGGCTCACCCCCGAGCCGGTCATCGTCATCGAGCGGTCTGCGCGCTCGCCCGAGCCGACGTGGCCGGACGGGATCGTCGCCGAGGGGTCCAAGGCGTACGGGGAGACCGTCCTGTGGTTCGCCACACGGGTGGCTCCCGACTACCAGATATGAGATCGGCCGGACGGGGTATGCAGGAGTCATGAGCACCTACTCGATCCCGCAGCCCACCGCCGGCGACATCGTCGACCTCATCACCGGAGACCACCGCCTCCTCGAGGACCTCATGCGCGCAATGCGCGACGAGGGCGCCGACCGGGCCGCCGCTCGGGTGGCCTTCGCCGACCTCCTCGTGGCGCACAGCGAGGCTGAGGAGGAGCACGTCTACCCCCGCCTGAAGTCGAAGAAGGTCATCGACGGTGAGGAGGAGGAGCACGGCGAGGAGGAGCACGCGGCCACCAACGAGGCGCTCCTGACCCTCCTGCGGATCGAGCGGACCGACAGCCAGGAGTTCGAGGACGCCCTCGAGGCGGTCGCCGAGGTCCTCAACCACCACATCGGGGAGGAGGAGCTCTCGATCCTCAACCCCGCCCGCGAGGAGGCCTCCGAGGAGTTGCGGCACGAGTTGGGGAGCGCGTGGCTGACCCAGCGCAACGAGCTCCTCGAGAGCGCCCCCGGTGCGTTGGACCACGTCGCGGCCATCGTCGAGAGGGCCTACGCCGACGACCTGCTTCCCAACGACGAGCAGCCGGAAGGGTGACCCCAGCGGGCCGTCTGGCACGATCGCAGGCATGACCTCCACGCCGCGTCGCGCCGTCTGCCCCGGCTCCTACGACCCCGTGACCGTCGGCCACATCGACGTCTTCCGCCGGGCGGCCGCCCTCTTCGACGAGGTCGTCGTCGCGATCCTCCACAACCCGGCCAAGCAGGGGACCTTCACCGTCGAGGAGAGGGTCGCCCTCATCCACGACGAGGTGGCCGACCTCGGCAACGTGCGGGTCGAGGCCTTCGCCAACCGGCTCGTCGTCGACGTGTGCACCGAGGTCGGGGCCCAGGTCCTGCTCAAGGGGCTCCGCGGAGAGACCGACTTCTCCTACGAGTGGCCGATGGGCCTGATGAACCGCCACCTCACCGGGGTGGAGACGCTCTTCATGCCCGGCGACACCCGCTACGAGCACATCTCCTCCTCCCTCGTGAAGGAGGTCGCCCGCTTCGGCGGCGACATCACCGGTCTCGTCCCCGACGCGGTGCGCACCGCCCTCGTGGAACGGCTCCCGCGGGCCTGAGGGCGCCCCCTTCGCCGGTTTGGGACGAAGGGGGGTGCCCCGGTAGTCTGGTGCGTCGGTCTACGTCGTCGTGTCGTGGACCGTTCTGCCGGAGACTGGAGCCATGGACCGCAACGCCCCCGCCTCGCCCTTGGTGCTCGACACCAAGGACGTGGGCCGCCGACCCGGCGCGATGCACGAGGTGGACCTCCAGCCCGGCGCGCCGGCCGACTTCGGCACGGATGTGCTGTCCGTCCCGCAGGACCAGACCATGGACCTGCAGGTGCGGATGGAGTCCGTGCACGAGGGCGTGCTGGTCACCGGAACGGTCTCTGTCACGGCGACGGGGGCCTGCGTGCGGTGCCTGGACGACATCGACCACCCGGTCGATGCCCACTTCCAGGAGCTGTTCGTCTGGCCCGATCGGGCGAAGCACCACCGCGAGGTGGATGCCGAGTCCGAGGAGGACGAGGAGCACCAGATCGAGGACGACATGATCGACCTCGAGCCGGTGCTCCGGGACGCGGTGCTCCCCAGCCTGCCGTTCCAACCGGTGTGCCGGGACGACTGCCCGGGCCTGTGCTCCCAGTGCGGGGCGCGGCTCGAGGACGACCCCGAGCACCACCACGAGCAGATCGACCCCCGGTGGGCGGCACTCGAGGCGCTGGCGCCTCTCGCCTCCGACGCGGGAACCGAGGACAACGAAGAGAAGAGGAACTGACGTGGCCGTCCCGAAGCGGAAGATGTCGCGCTCGAACACCCGTAGCCGCCGCGCCAACTGGAAGGCGTCGCCGGCCGCGCTGTCGACCTGCCCCCAGTGCAAGTCCCCGGCGCCGGCCCACCAGGCCTGCCCCAGCTGCGGAACCTACAAGGGTCGCTACTACGCGACCGCGGACCGCACCGAGCACCAGGCCTGAGCTCCCTGTCGCAATGGGCGACAGGACCTCATCGCAGCAGCGGCCCGTCGAGGAGCTCGCCCGGTACCTCACCGAGGTCACCGGAGAGCCCGTCGACGAGCCGCTGCTCACGCGTGCCCTGACGCACCGCTCGTACTCGTACGAGAACGGCGGCCTCCCGCACAATGAGCGCCTCGAGTTCCTCGGTGACTCGGTGCTCGGTCTCGTCGTGACCGACCACCTGCACCAGACCCACACCGAGGTCTCCGAGGGCGAGCTGGCCAAGCTGCGCGCCGCCGTCGTCAACATGCGTGCCCTCGCGGAGGTCGCGCGCACCATCGACCTCGGCGCCTTCATCCACCTCGGACGCGGCGAGATCAGCACGGGTGGTCGGGACAAGAACTCGATCCTCGCCGACACCGTCGAGGCGGTCATCGGCGCGGTCTACCTCTCGACCCCCAAGCCGGACGGCCTCGAGGCCGCCGCCCGTCTCGTCCACGCCCTCCTCGACACCGTCATGGTCTCCTCCGCCCAGCTCGGGGCCGGGCTGGACTGGAAGACCTCCCTCCAGGAGGTCGCCGCGAGCCAGGGCAAGGGCGCTCCCTTCTACCGCACGAGCGACGAGGGCCCGGACCACGACAAGACCTTCACCGCCGAGGCGGTCATCGACGACGAGGTCGTCGGCACCGGCGTCGGACGGACGAAGAAGGACGCCGAGCAGCAGGCCGCCGAGCGCGCCTACACCGCCCTCTCGGCGGACTCGGTCACCGCCGACTGACGTGCCCGAGCTGCCCGAGGTCGAGGTCGTCCGCCGCGGTCTCGCCGCCCACGTCACCGATCGGGTCATCGCCACCGCCGAGATCCGCGGCCACCGCGTCGCCCGCCGTCACGAGCCGGGACCGCAGGACCTCGCCGACCGCCTTCGCGGGCGCACCCTCACCGGCGCCCACCGCCGCGGCAAGTACCTGTGGCTCGCCCTCGCCGACGGCGGTGCCCTCCCGGACGAGGCGCTCATCGTCCACCTCGGGATGAGTGGCCAGATGCTCGTCGCCTCCTCGGACGTGCCGGAGCCGAAGCACACGCACGCCCGCCTGACCTTCACCGATGCCGGTGACGAGCTGCGCTTCGTCGACCAGCGAACCTTCGGTGGCTTCGCCCTCGCCGACCTCGTCGACGGGGTGCCGACGAGCATCGCACACATCGCGCCCGACCCCTTCGACCCTGTCTACGACCGGGCCGCGGTCATCGCCGACGTCAAACGCCGCCGGAGCGGGATCAAGCGGGTCCTGCTCAACCAGACGGTCGTCTCCGGGATCGGCAACATCTACGCCGACGAGGCACTGTGGCGTGCCGGGGTCCACGGGGAGCGGCTCGCCTCGTCGCTGACGAGGCCCGCCATCGGTCGCCTCCTCGACCACGCGCGCGATGTCATGGCTGAGGCGCTCGAGGTGGGAGGGACGAGCTTCGACGAGCTCTACGTCAATGTCAACGGGGCCTCAGGGTACTTCGACCGGTCCCTGTCCGCCTACGGGCAGGAAGGGCGCCCCTGCCCTCGGTGCGGGAGCACGATGCGTCGGGAGCAGTTCATGAACCGCAGCTCGACGAGCTGCCCGCGCTGCCAGGTCCGTCCCCGGAGCGCACGGCTGTAGGGAGACGCGGGTCAGGGGCGGGGGAGGTCCTTGAGCGGGACCTCCTTGCCCGTGTGCTTCTCCGAGAGGTCCGCGAAGGCCTGACGGATCGTCGCCGCGTAGGTGTGCGCACCGCCCAGCGAAGGGTGGATCCCGTCCGGCTGGAGGTCCTCGGCGGAGACGGCCGCGTCCCAGTCGGCGAGGGCGACGTTGGGACGCTCCTTGGCGATCTCCCTGAGCGCGGCGTTGTCCTCGTCGATGCGTGAGAGCCGGTCGGCGTGGAGGGTGACGATGACGACCATCCGGTCCTCACCGATCTCGTCGAGGACCTTCTCGACCGTCTCGGGGTCGGTGCCCGCGTTGGTGCCGAAGGCGAGGACCACCGCCCGACGAAGGGAGGACCCCGCCTCGTCGACGGCGTCCAACCCGGCACTCCACTGGCGGTTGGACTTCGCGTCGATCTGCACGCCGGGGAAGTAGTACTCGAGGGCGGGGACGGCACCGACGACCATGGAGTCGCCGAAGATGTCGATCTCGTCCCCCTTCGGCATCGTGAAGCTCTTGGTGCCCGAGGTCGCGGCGGTCGTCGCGGTGGCGCGGGGAGCTGCGGCCCGCGCCTCGTTGTCCTCGATGGCCTGCTGCGTCGTGGAGGTGTCGGGGGCCGTGACGATGACGAGGGTGAGGAGCGCGACGACGGCCATCGCGGTCCCGGCGACGATCTTGCGGCTGCGCGCCGAGCGCATGCGCAGGACCCCACCGACCCGTCGGGCGGTGCCCCGGAAGCCATGGCGCCGCACCGGGGTCTCGACGAAGCGGAAGGACAGGTCGGCCAGGGCCAGGGTGACGACGACCGCCCAGATCCGGGTCCAGACGAAGGCGGAGGTGCCGGCGCTCGTGGGGATGTCCTGGCTGACGATGAGGATGACCGGCCAGTGCCAGAGGTAGATGCCGTAGGAACGGCGGCCGATCCACGTGAGCGGGGCGAGCTCGAGGGTGCTGCGCAGGCGACCGGGGCGCTCGACGGCCGCGAGGAGGAGGACCGCCGTCGCGAGGCTGATGAGCGGGATGCCGACCCGGAAGGTCCAGGAGTGCTCTTCGGCGGCGAGGACCAGCAGGAGGGGGATGACGGCGAGCGCGGCGCCGATGAACCAGTTGCGGTGGGTGGTCCACAGACGCGAGGTCGTGTAAGCACGCAGCGGACCGGTCCACACGATGGCCAGCGCCGCCCCGAGCATGAGCCCGAAGAGGTGGGTGTCGGTGCCGTAGTAGGCGCGCGTGGCATTGGCGGGGTCGTAGGTCACGGCCATGGCGATGGCCGAGCCGACCCCGACGCCCAGGACGAGGGTGGCCAGCGCGCCCTCGGTGAGCGCGAACCGACGGTGCAGCGCGAGGAGCCCGAGCATGGCGAGCGGCCAGAAGAGGTAGAACTGCTCCTCGACCGCGAGGCTCCAGAAGTTCATGAAGAGCTGCGGTGAGCTCGCGGCGAAGTAGTTGCTGCCGTTGGCGATCTCCAGCCAGTTGGTGGAGAAGGTCAGCGCCCCGAGGGCCTGCCTCCGGATACCGACGAGGAGGTCGGCCTCGACCGTGCGCGCGATGAGGATCGCGACCGGCACGACGAGGAGGAGGGCCGGCAGGAGCCGACGGGCTCGCCGGGTCCAGAAGCCGACGAGGTCCACGCGTCCGCTGCTGCGGCGCTCGCGCACGAGCAGGGTCGTGATGAGGAAGCCGGAGATGACGAAGAAGATGTCGACGCCGAGGAAGCCACCGGGCATCCAGTCGGGGTCGAGGTGGAAGACGAGGACGGCGGCGATCGCGAGGGCACGGAGGCCATCGAGACCGGCGAGGTGCCCTCGCTGCGGGCGCTCCGTGGGCGCGGCGGCAGGCGCCGGGGTCCCGGCGTCATCGAGGGTGGCGGGAGGCTGGACCACGAGGACGACGCTAGGCACAGCGGGGGCCGGGGTGGGGGAGGCGCACCGGGCCGAGGGGTACTTTTGGCCCCATGAGCACCACCTCCCGCGCCACCTGGTTCGTCCGCGGCCATGTCCAGGGGGTGGGCTTCCGGTGGTGGACCCGGGCCCGGGCGCTCGAGCTGGGCCTCGTCGGCCACGCCCGCAACATGGACGACGGCCGCGTCGAGGTCGTCGCCCAGGGCG
The DNA here is from genome assembly GCA_019116945.1 of Candidatus Janibacter merdipullorum. Taxonomy (GTDB): domain Bacteria; phylum Actinomycetota; class Actinomycetes; order Actinomycetales; family Dermatophilaceae; genus Janibacter; species Janibacter merdipullorum. The sequence goes on from DXAR01000013.1 coordinate 23,129, forward strand.
CCCCGGAGGGCCTCGACCGTCTCGAGGGCCTGCTCCGCGAGGCGGTCTCGTCGACCGGCCGTCCCGGGCGCGTCACCTCCGTCGTGCGTCAGGACGGGACGCCGAAGGGCGGTATCGCCGGCTTCGTCGAGAAGTGAGGCCTGCCCCCTTCGGCCGTACCCGCCTTCGTCCGTGGACGGTGGATGCGCCGAAGGGGCCACCCGCCTAGCCTGTCCGCGTGAGTGAGACGCCCCCCGAGCTGCACCGCCTGCGGCAGTCCATCGACAACATCGACGCGGCCCTGATCCACCTGCTCGCCGAGCGCTTCAAGGCGACGCAGAGCGTAGGAGTGCTCAAGGCCGAGATGGACCTGCCGCCGGCCGACCCGGTGCGGGAGGAACGGCAGATCGCGCGACTCCGCGGCCTGGCCGACGAGGCAGGCCTCGACCCGGTCTTCGCGGAGAAGTTCCTCACCTTCGTCATCGCCGAGGTCATCCACCACCACGAGCAGATCGCCAACCAAGGCGGTTCGCAGGGCTGACCCCGGCCTGCGGGCCGACGGCTCGACCCGCGGTGAAGTCGAGGTGAAGGTCGCCTTCTCGTCCTGCAACCCGCCGGATCGTGTGTTTGCGTGGACAGGGTCGGAACGTTGACCTCGACGCGACAAGGGGATGATCTCGCCACCTTCGACATCGGCCCAGTCTCACCGGCGCCGGACGGCGGCAAGGGCAACGTGCGCGCGACGAACGAGGAGTCGCCCGCGGCCCAAGGGGTGAACGCCTCTCCCAAGGACAGCGACCTCACGAAGGTGCGGAACCTCATCCCGACCCTGACGCGGGCGAAGGGGGTGGCACCGGCGGGTGCCACCCCCTTCGCCCGTCGGGGCCGCGGATACCGTGGTCCCATGATCGAGCTGAAGACCCCCGACGAGGTCGAGGCGATGCGTCCGGCCGGCCGCCTCGTCCACGAGATCCTCGACGCCGTCACCGAGGCCGCCGACGTGGGGGTCAATCTGCTGGAGCTGGACGCCCTGGCGCACCGGATGATCGACGACGCCGGGGGTATCTCCTGCTACATCGACTACCACCCCACCTTCGGGGCGATGCCCTTCGGCAAGGTCCTGTGCACCTCGGTCAACGACGCAGTCCTCCACGGACTCCCGCACGACTACCGCCTGCGGGACGGTGACCTGCTGTCCGTCGACTTCGCCGTCTCCGTCGACGGCTGGGTCGGCGACGCGGCGCGCTCCTTCGTCGTCGGGACCCCGGACCCGGAGGACCTGCGCCTCATCGACACCACGGAGCGCGCCCTGACCGCGGCGATCGAGATCGCCCGGCCCGGCAAGAAGATCGGTGACCTCGGCGCCACCATCGCGGGCATCGCCCGGGCGGAGGGCTACTCGGTCAACACCCAGTTCGGCGGGCACGGGGTGGGCCGGACGATGCACGGCGAACCCCACGTGGCCAACGACGGCCGACCCGGCCGGGGGATCCCCCTTCGCCCCGGCCTCGTCATCGCCATCGAACCGTGGTTCCTCGCCACGACCGACGAGATCTGGACCGACCCCGACGGCTGGACCCTCCGTAGCAAGGACGGCTCCCGCGGCGCGCACAGCGAGCACACCATCGCCATCACCGACGGCGACCCGATCGTCCTCACCGCCGGCTAACCCGTCCGCTCGTTACTCGCGGGTACGGGTACCACTTGGCGGGAGCAGCGGGGCCACACCTCCGACTTCCCGGGGCTCTGCCTCGCGGGGTCAGCACGAGTGATCGTCGTACCCGCAGGTAACTCTCGGGGAAGGCCCCCGCCGGGCTGGCCCGGCCCCGCGCGGGCGTGCGCCGGCCCGCGTGCCCCGCCGGCCGCGGCTGCACCGAAGTAGAGTGGCCGGAATCGTCTGACCCCGGCCCGAGGAGCACTTCGCTCGTGTACGTCAAGAGCCTCACCCTCAAGGGCTTCAAGTCGTTCGCCTCGGCGACGCATCTGCGCCTCGAGTCGGGCATCACGTGCATCGTCGGGCCCAACGGCTCGGGCAAGTCCAATGTCGTCGACGCACTCGCCTGGGTCATGGGCGAGCAGGGGGCGAAGTCGCTGCGCGGCGGCAAGATGGAGGACGTCATCTTCGCCGGCACCGCCGGGCGGGCACCGCTCGGTCGGGCAGAGGTGACGATGACGATCGACAACAGCGACGGGGCGCTGCCGATCGACTACTCCGAGGTGACGATCAGCCGCACGATGTTTCGCAACGGCGGCTCGGAGTACGCGATCAACGGCACCTCCTGTCGCCTGCTCGACATCCAGGAGCTCCTCTCCGACAGCGGCATCGGCCGCGAGATGCACGTCATCGTCGGGCAGGGACAGCTCGACCAGGTCCTGCGGGCCACGGCCGAGGAGCGGCGGGGCTTCATCGAGGAGGCCGCCGGGGTCCTCAAGCACCGCAAGCGCAAGGAAAAGGCGATCCGCAAGCTCGACGGGATGGAGGCCAACCTCTCCCGCGTCGCCGACCTGACGACCGAGATCCGTCGCCAGCTCGGCCCCCTCGGGCGCCAGGCCGAGACCGCCCGCAAGGCGGCCGTGATCCAGGCCGACGCCCGGGACGCCCGCCACCGGCTGCTCGCCGACGACCTCGTCCAGATGACCTCCGCCCTCGAGCAGGAGGTCGCCGACGAAGAGGCGATGCTCGCCCGCCGCAAGGGCCTGGAGGAGGCGGTCCTCGACGTCCGCGCCCGCATCACCGAGCACGAGGAGGCTGGCGCCGCCGCGACGGCCGAGCTTGCGGCCGCGCGCGACCGCGCGGTGCGCCTCGCCTCGCTCACCGACAAGCTCACCGCCACCGCCTCCCTCGCCGCCGAGCGCGTCCGGCTGCTCGGGCAGGACGACGAGGTCGAGACGACGAGCGGCCGTGACCCGGAGGCCCTGCGCGAGCAGGCGGCCAGGGCCCGCGCCGACGAGGAGGCCCTCCGCGGCGAGATCGCCGAGGCCACCGAGGAGCTGACCCGCACGGTTGCCGACCGGGAGTCCGCCGAGCAGGCCTTCGCCGCGGAGCAGCAGCGGATCGCGACCGTGGCCCAGCGTGCCGCGGACCGCCGCGAGGGACTGGCCCGCCTCGCCGGGCAGGTCGGTGCCCGGCGCTCGCGGATCGAGGCCGCCGAGGCCGAGGTCGGCCGTCTGGAGGAGAGCGTGGCCACCGCATTGGCTCGGGCCGAGGAGGCGGAGCGCGAGTTCACCCGCCTCGAGGGGACGATCGCCGACGAGGAAGGGAGCGAGGAGGGCCTCGACGAGCGGTACGAGACGGCCGCCGAGGCCCACGACGAGATCGAGGCCGAGGTCGAGCGCATCGTCGAGGCCGGCCGGACCGCGGAGCGCGACCGCCAGTCCGCCCAGGCCAGGCTCGAGGCCCTCGAGCTGAGCCTGCGGCGCAAGGACGGCGTCGAGGCACTCCGCGAGGCGGCCGCCGACGAGCACGAGATCCTCGGCTCCGTCGCCGAGCTCGTCGCCGTCACCGGAGGCCACGAGGCGGCGATCGCCGCCGCCCTCGACCAGGCCGGCAATGCGCTGGCCGTGGGCAGCGTCGACGCGGCCGCCCGGGCCGTCGACCGGCTGCGCACCGACGACTCCGGCCGGGCCACGCTCGTCGTCGGGGCCACCGCACGTCCGGCGGGCCGTGCGGGTTGGCCGTCGCTCCCTTCGCACGCCGTGTGGGCCCTCGACGTCGTCGAAGCGCCCGCCGAGGTCCGTCCCGCCGTCGAGCAGGTCCTCGAGCGGGTTGCCATCGTCCCCGACACGACCGAGGCCCTCGCGCTGCTCGCCGACGCCGGCGACCTCACGGTCGTCACGGCCGACGGTGACGTGTACGGTCCCGGCTTCGTCCGTGGAGGGTCCAGCGCGGCCCCGAGCCTCCTCGAGCTGCAGGCCGCGGTCGACGAGACGCGGGCGGCCCTCGAGGACGCGACCCGCCGCAGCGAGGAGTCGACCTTCGCGCTGACGACCGCCCGGGAGACGCTCTCCGAGAGGGCCGAGGCCAGGGACGCGGCGATGGAGGCCCTCCACGAGTCCGACGCCCGGATGGCGGCCGTCGCCGAGCAGCTCGGCAGCCTCGGCACGACCGCCCGGTCCGCCAAGGCGGAGGCCGAGCGGACCCGCCGGACGATCGCCGATGCCACCGCCACTCTCGAGTCCGACCGCGCCGAGCTCACCCAGCTCGAGCAGCGGCTCGAGGACGCCTCCGCGGAGCCGGCCGAGGAGGAGGACGAGGGGGCCACCGACGACCGCGACCGGCTCGAGCTCGCGGCGAGCTCGGCGCGCACGGCCGAGACGGAGGTGCGCCTCGCCCTGCGCACCAAGGAGGAGCGGGCCCGTTCCCTCCACGGGCGGGCGGAGTCCCTCGAGGGCGCCGCGCGCAACGAGATCGCCGCCCGGGAGCGCCTCCGGGCGCGAAGGGAGCGCCGTCGCCACGAGGCGGAGGTGGCCGCAGCCGTGGAGACGGCAGCCCGCTGGTCGGCCGAGCGGTCGGCGACGGCGGCCGAGGTCGCCGGGCGGGAGAGGGACGCCGGCGAGTCCGCCCGGGCCGAGCGTGACGAGGCCCTGCGGGTGCTGCGCACAGAGCTGACCGAGAAGCAGGACGCCCTCCGTGAGCTCACCGACGAGGTCCACCGTGACGAGGTGGCCCGGGCCCAGCAGGTCGCGAAGATCGAGCAGCTCCAGACCAAGGCGGTCGAGGAGCTGGGCGTCGACCCGGACGTCCTCATGGAGGAGTTCGGCCCGCACCAGCTCGTCCCGCACGTGCCGGGGCCCGACGAGGACCCGGACGCGGACGACCTCCCCGAGCCCCAGCCCTACGTGCGCGAGGTCCAGGAGAAGCGGCTGCGCGCTGCCGAGCGTGGCCTGCGCTCGCTCGGCAAGGTCAACCCACTGGCCCTGGAGGAGTTCGCGGCGCTCGAGGAGAGGCACACCTTCCTCACGAGCCAGCTCGAGGACCTGCGGCGGTCCAAGAAGGACCTCCTCGACATCGTCGCCGAGATCGACGAGCGCGTCGAGCAGGTCTTCGCCGAGGCCTTCGCGGACACCGCCAGGGAGTTCGAAGGGGTCTTCTCCCGCCTCTTCCCGGGCGGCGAGGGCAAGCTCGTGCTCACCGACCCGGGCGACATGCTCACGACGGGCATCGAGGTCGAGGCCCGCCCGCCGGGCAAGAAGGTCAAGCGGCTCTCGCTGCTCTCCGGCGGCGAGCGCTCGCTCGTGGCCGTGGCGATCCTCGTGGCGATCTTCAAGGCGCGCCCCTCGCCCTTCTACATCATGGACGAGGTCGAGGCGGCCCTCGACGACACCAACCTCGGGCGGCTCATCATGCTCTTCGAGGAGCTGCGCGACTCCAGCCAGCTCATCGTCATCACCCACCAGAAGAAGACGATGGAGGTCGCCGACGCGCTCTACGGCGTCTCGATGCGCGGGGACGGCATCACCACCGTCGTCAGCCAGCGTCTCCGGGATGTGGCACCGGAGGGCGAGGCACAACCCGCCTGAGGCCGCGGCCTGCTCTGCGGCGGGTCGAGTTGAGTTGGCCTGCCGCCGAGGAGGACGATGGGCCCATGACCGCCATGATCGTGGGGCTGCTCCTCTGCCTCGTCCTCGCCATCGCCGTGATGGCCCTCGTCGCCATCCCTGCCCGGCGGGAGGGCCGCGAGATCCTCACGGCCCGTGGTGAGCGGGTGGTCGTCAAGGTCCGCGCGACGACCGACGGTGCCACGCGACGCGCGTCCGGCAACGGCTCGGCTCAGCGAGCCGCCGCGCCCACGAAGCGCAAGGCCTCATGAGCGGCGCCCACGACAGCAGCACCTTCCGTGGCCCGGTCGACCCGAGCACCCGCCCGCAGGACGACCTCTTCGGCCATGTGAACAACCACTGGCTCGACCGGGTCGAGATCCCCTCCGACCGCGGTCGCTACGGTGTCTTCGACGTGCTCCGCGAGCGCTCCGAGGAGGACGTGCGCGCCCTCATCGAGGAGGTCGCCGAGCAGGCCACCGACGTCTCCTCGGTCGAGGGCAAGGTCGGCGCGCTCTACCGCTCCTTCCTCGACGAGGAGCGCGCCGACGAGCTGGGCGTCGAGCCGATCCGGGACCTCCTCGCGGCCGTCGATGAGATCACCTCCGTGCCGGACCTGTCGGCGGTCGTCGGCCGGATGGCGCGGGCCGGGGTGGCCGGCTTCCTCACCCCCTTCGTCAACACCGACGACCGGGACTCCTCCCGCTACGTCGTCTACCTCGAGCAGGGCGGCCTCGGCCTGCCCGACGAGTCCTACTACCGCGACTCCCAGCACGCGGGGACGCTCGAGGCCTACCGCGGCCACCTCGCCCGCCTGCTCATCCTCGGCGCGGGCCTCGACGAGCCGGCCGCGGCCGACGCGGCCGACCGGGTCCTCGACCTCGAGTCCAAGCTGGCCGCCGAGCACTGGGACCGGGTCGCCAACCGGGACCCCGTGCGCACCTACACGCTCATGGAGGCCGCGCAGCTGACCGAGCTGGCACCGGCCGTGGACTGGGACGCCTGGGCCCGCGGGCTGGGGGCCGATGCCCCCTTCGCCGAGGTCGTCGTGCGTCAGCCCGACTTCCTGCGGGGGCTCTCCTCGCTGCTCTCGTCCACCGACCTGAGCACGTGGCGGGACTGGCTGCGACTGCGGATCATCTCCTCCCTCGCCCCCTACCTCGACGGCCGCATCGTCGAGGAGCAGTTCGACTTCGTCGGCCGGACCCTCTCCGGCATCCCCGAGCAGCGTGCCCGGTGGAAGCGCGGCGTCTCCCTCGTCGACTCCTCCCTCGGTGAGGCCGTGGGTGAGCTCTACGTGGAGCGGCACTTCCCGCCCGAGGCGCGTGAGCGGATGGTCGAGCTCGTCGACAACCTCGTCGAGGCCTTTCGGCAGTCCTTCACCGCATCGACGTGGATGGGCGAGGAGACGAAGGGGGAGGCCCGCGCCAAGCTCGATGCCTTCACCCCGAAGATCGGCCACCCGGTGACGTGGCGGGACTACTCCACCCTGGAGATCCGAGAGGGCGACCTCGTCGGCAACGTCCGTCGCGTCGCGGCCTTCGACGTCGACCGCGAGCTGGCCAAGCTCGGCGGGCCCGTCGACCGTGACGAGTGGTTCCTCACGCCCCAGACGGTCAACGCCTACTACAACCCCGGGCTCAACGAGATCGTCTTCCCGGCGGCCATCCTCCAGCCGCCCTTCTTCGACGCCGAGGGCGATCACGCCGACAATTACGGCGGCATCGGCGCGGTCATCGGTCACGAGATCGGGCACGGCTTCGACGATGCGGGGTCGACCTTCGACGGGCAGGGCAACCTCCGCGAGTGGTGGACGGAGGCCGATCGGATGGCCTTCGAGGAGCGGCGCGACGCCCTCATCGACCAGTTCGGCGAGTACGAGACCCGCAATGCGCCCGGGACGACCGTCAACGGTGCCCTCACCGTCGGGGAGAACATCGGCGACATCGGTGGGCTGGCCATCGGCCACGCGGCCTACCGCATCGCCGTCGGCGACGCGGCCACGGAGGTCGGCGAGGACGGGCTCACCGGTGACCAGCGCTTCTTCACCAACTGGGCGCGGGTGTGGTGCGGCGACGCGCGCGAGGAGGAGGCCCTCCGGTTGCTGTCGATCGACCCGCACTCCCCGCAGGACGTGCGCGGCAACGCCGTGCGCAACATCGACGCCTTCCACGAGGCCTTCGGCACGCGGCCGGGTGACGGCATGTGGCTCGAGCCGCACGAGCGGGTCTCCCTCTTCTGAGCGCCGTGACCTCACCGCGCGATCGCGACGCACTCGGCCGGGCGGAGAATGCCCGCCCCCGCGACGGGCTCGGCCGCCCGCTTCCGCGCGGCAGCACCGGCGTCGAGCGGGTCGAGGCCCGTGAGCGCTCGGTGGCGGAGGCGCTCGACGAGGCGCAGGACTACCTCGACCGGGAGATGCCCTTCCACGCCCACGAGGTCCTCGAGGAGCAGTGGAAGGCGACGACCGGTCCCGAGCGCCCCCTCTGGCAGGGGCTGGCCCAGCTGGCCGTCGGTCTCACCCACCAGCGTCGCGGCAATGCCCGGGGCGCCACGACCGTGACGACGCGCGGAGCGGACGCCATCGCCCCCTTCGCCGAGGAGGCCCCGCACGGGATCGATGTCGCGGGGCTCGTCACGTGGGCGCGCGCTCTCGCCGCCCATCCCGACGACGAGGTGCCGGTGCCCGCCCTTCGCTCCTGAGGTGCCCGTGACGGGTTCGGGGCGTGCAGGTGGGGCTGCGAAGATGTGCCCGTGATGGGAATCGACACACTGACCGAGTACATCCTCGTCGGCGTCGGGTTGCTGGTCCTCCTCGGAGGGCTCGGCCTGGGGCTGCTGCGCGGAGGTGGCGGCAAGACCAAGGAGCTGCCGCCCGAGCACCGCCCACCCGAGCGGCCGAAGGGGTCCACCGACCACCGCAGCGGCACGATCGTCCTCGACCGCCCGAGCGAGCACGCCAAGCCGCAGTCCCCACCCGAGGACGGGAAGGGGGAGGAGCCCCCGGCCGAGCGTCCGGAGGCCGAGGAGACGCCCTCGCAGGCACCGGCCGAGGCACCCGCCGAGGAGCCGGAGGGCCCGGCGGAGACCACGGCGCCCGAGAGCGCGACGACGGAGAGCGCGACCGACGAGGACTTCACCCCCGTCGAGTCCGATAGCACGACGACCGAGCCCCCAACCGCGCCTGAGGCCCCGGCCGCGCCGGAGGCCACGGAGACGGCCGCGCCCGAGCAGCCGGCCGAGCCCGAGGCGGAGGAGGAGCTCGACACGCCGGCCCCGACCCGGGACCGCATGCGCACCCTGCGCACACGCCTGGCCCGGTCCAACGGCGCCATCGGCAAGGGGCTCCTCGCCCTCCTCTCCCAGGGCACGCTCTCGGAGGAGGACTGGGAGGACGTCGAGGACACCCTCCTCGCGGCCGACCTCGGCGTGGAGCCGACGACCGAGCTCGTCGACTCCCTGCGCGAGCACGTCTCCGTCGACGGCACGACGGATCCCGAGGTGGCCAAGGACTGGCTCTACCAGGACCTGCTCGCCCTCGTCGACCCGAGCATGGACCGCGGTCTCGCCGCCTCGCGGGTGGACGGGCGCCCCGCGTGCATCCTCGTCGTCGGCGTCAACGGCACCGGCAAGACGACGACCGTGGGCAAGCTCGCCCGCGTCCTCGTCGCCAACGACCGCGATGTCGTCCTCGGCGCTGCGGACACCTTCCGAGCGGCCGCGGCGGACCAGCTCGAGACCTGGGGTGCGCGTGTGGGGGTGCCGACGGTGCGCAGCGACCGCGAGGGCGGCGACCCGGCGGCCGTCGCCTTCGACGCGGTCAAGGTGGGCGCGGAGATGGAGTCCGACGCGGTCATCGTCGACACCGCCGGCCGGCTGCACAACAAGGTCGGCCTCATGGACGAGCTGGCCAAGGTCAAGCGGGTCATCGAGAAGCAGAGCCCCATCGACGAGGTCCTGCTCGTCCTCGACGCGACGACGGGGCAGAACGGCCTGGCCCAGGCCAAGGTCTTCGCGGAGGCGGTGGACATCACCGGCGTCGTGCTCACGAAGCTCGACGGCACGGCGAAGGGCGGCATCGTCGTCGCCGTGCAGCGCACCCTCGGGGTCCCGGTCAAGCTCGTCGGCCTCGGCGAGGGGCCGGACGACCTCGCTCCCTTCGTCCCGGAGGCCTTCGTCGACGCGATCGTCGGCTGACGCACGCTCGGCCCGGCGTACGCGAAGGGGGCCCCGCCGCAGCTGCGGCGGGGCCCCCTTCGGCGTCCCGGGGGATGGTCCCGGTGCGGATCAGAGGTACTGGCGGAAGGTCAGCCAGGACCGGACCTGGGTGTCGCTGATCTTCGCGGCCCAGGCCACCCGGACGTGGACGCTGGACTTGCCCGACCCGTTGCGCGCGGGGGCCTGGCACGTGGCCGTGCGCCCCTCGATGTAGACGATGTCGTTGGGGCAGTCCACCTCGGACAGCGGGTGGTTGAGGCGCTTGGCGATCTCGCGCTCGAGCTCCGACGTGGTGCCCTTGAAGCGGTCGTCGGTGTTCTTCGTCGATCCGGCCGGCGTCGGCGGGATCGACTGCGACGGGCTCGGGTCGGTCGTCGTGCTGGTCGTCGTCGGCTCGTCCGTCGTCGTGGTCGTCGTCGGCTCGTCCGTCGTGGGGTCGTCGGTCGGGTCGTCCGTGGGGTCCGTCTCCGTGTCGGTCGGGTCCTCGGTCTCCGTGTCGGTGTCCGTGGTCGAGGACGCGGTCGGGTCGTCGTCGGCGGTCAGCAGGTAGATGCCACCACCACCGCAGCCGCAGACGAGGAGGAGAGCGAGGATCCCACCGACGATCCAGGCCCAGACCGGGACGCCACCCTTCTGCGGGGGCTGCCCCTGGCCGTACCCCTGGCCGTAGCTGGGACCCTGAGGTCCTCCCGGACCCGGCTGGCCGTAGGGCGATCCGCCGGGGCCGCCCTGCGGCTGGCCGGGCTGACCCGGGTAGCCGGGCTGGCCCTGACCGAAGCCCGGCTGGCCCTGGCCGTAGGGGGTGCCCGACTGGCCGGGCGGAGGAGGGGGTGGGGTCGTCATGGTTCTCCCTGCGTGGTCCGTGGTGCCGGGAGGCTGCACGCCGGCGTGCCCCCCGGGAAGATCTGGCGGTGATCAGCAACCCAACGGTATGCCACGCGGGCCAGTGTCCGCGCCCCAGGAGCACGGGTAGCACTCCCCATCGGCCGGGCCCACCACCGCGACGCGGAGAGGAGGGAGGCCACGGCCTCGTGCCCGGAGGTGATGCTGCCGTCGGCGGCGACCCACTGGAGGGCCTCGTCGCACTGCTCCCGGGTCAGGCCGAGCTCGGCGAGGTCGAGCCGCTGGCTCGGCTCGATGTCGAAGTCGGTGGGGGAGCGGCGTAGCCGCCGTGCCACGAACCGGGCGGTGCTGCTGCACATCCCGCAGTCACCATCGAAGACGAGGACGGGTCGCATGTGCCCAGTCTCCCTGCGTCACACAGAGTTCACACACCGGGCCGAAGGGAAATGCCCCGGTAACGCGCACGGCCTCGTGATGAAACGCCGTCCGTCGAGGGTGACGTCATGGAAAACACACTCGACTCGGGCCTCACCGCCTGGATGCTCGTCAGCGCATCGCTCGTGCTGCTGATGACCCCGGGCCTCGCGCTCTTCTACGGCGGGATGGTCCGCACCAAGTCCGTTCTCAACATGATGATGATGTCCTACGGCGCGATGGGCGTCGTCGGCGTCGTCTACGTCCTCTGGGGGTGGTCGATGTCCTACAGCGAGAGCTCCATCGGTGGCATCGTCGGTAACCCCTTCACCCACTTCGGCCTCGACGGCGCCATCACCGACTCCGCCGGCGAGTACATCCTCTCCGACGGTCTGCCCGTCGTCGTGGACGTCGGCTTCCAGGTGACCTTCGCGATCATCACCGTCGCGCTGATCTCCGGTGCCATCGCCGACCGCGCCCGCTTCGGGTCCTGGCTCGTCTTCACCGCGCTCTGGGTGACGCTCGCCTACTTCCCGATGGCCCACATGGTCTGGGGCGGTGGACTGCTCAGCGGTGACGGGCCCTTCGCCTCCATCGCCGAGCCGGTCGACTTCGCCGGTGGGACCGTCGACCACATCAACGCTGGTGTGGCCGCGCTCGTCCTCGCGCTGATCGTCGGCAAGCGGCAGGGCTTCGGCCGGGTCGCGATGCGCCCGCACAACCTGCCGCTCGTCATGCTCGGCGCCGCGCTCCTGTGGTTCGGCTGGTTCGGCTTCAACGCCGGGTCGGCCTACGGCGCCGACGGCGTCGCCGGCCTGGCCTGGGTCAACACGACGACCGCCACCGCCGCCGCGATCCTCGGCTGGCTGCTCGTCGAGCGGCTGCGTGACGGGCACGCCACCTCCCTCGGTGCCGCCTCGGGCATCGTCGCCGGCCTCGTCGCGATCACCCCGGCCGCCGGGTCCCTGTCGCCGGTCGGCTCGATCGCCCTCGGTCTCGTCGCCGGTGGTCTCTGCGCCTTCGCCGTCGGGCTGAAGTACAAGCTCGGCTACGACGACAGCCTCGACGTCGTCGGCGTGCACCTCGTCGCCGGGCTGTGGGGCACCATTGCGATCGGCCTCCTCGCCACCGACGGCGGCATCCTCTACGGCGACGGCTTCTCGCTCATCCTCGTCCAGGCGCTCATCGCCCTCGTCGCGGTCGCCATCTCCGCGGTCGTCACGACGGTCATCGGGCTGCTCATCAAGTACACGATGGGCTGGAGGATCAGCGAGGACGACGAGGTGTCCGGCATCGACTCCACGGTCCACGCGGAGTCGGGGTACGACTTCGGTGGAGTCGGCGCCAGCCGTGCCGGGTCGGTCCTCGGCGCCTCGTCCCCCCTTCCCGCCCAGGCCAGCACGGTCACCGACTCGGAGGTCTCCGCATGAAGCTCGTCACCGCCATCCTCAAGCCCCACCGCATCGACGAGGTCAAGGAGGCGCTCGAGTCCTTCGGGATCACCGGCATGACGGTCAGCGAGGCGAGCGGCTTCGGCCGCCAGCGCGGCCACAGTGAGGTCTACCGCGGCGCGGAGTACGTGGTCGACTTCGTGCCGAAGATCCGTCTCGAGGTCCTCGTCGAGGACCTCGACGCCGATGCCGTCGTCGGCGTGGTCGTCGCCGCGGCGCGCACCGGCCGGATCGGGGACGGCAAGGTCTGGGTCACCGCCATCGAGGACGTCGTCAGGGTCCGCACGGGGGAGAAGGGGGACGAGGCGCTCTGAGCCCTCGGTCACCATGACGCGTACCGACATCGACATCAGGGCCGAGCGCCTCGACCTCGCCGGCACCCGGGAGTTCACCACCCCGGGTGCCGGCCGGGCGCGCCGGGCAGCCATCGCAGCCGCGACCCGGGAGTGGCTCACCGGTCGCTACGCGCGAGCCGTCGGGGAGCGGGACGGGATCGCGCTCGCCGCCGTCGGCTCGCTCGGCCGCGGCACCTCCGGGCCGCTCAGCGACCTCGACCTCGTCCTCGTGCACGACGGCCGCGGCTTCGCCGGCACCCATCTCGGGACCATGGCGGATCGGCTCTGGTACCCGATCTGGGACTCCGGTCTCGCCCTCGACCACGCCGTCCGCTCCACGGCGCAGTGCCGGTCCGTGGCGCGGTCCGACCTGATGGCCGCCGTCGGGCTGCTCGACCTCACCCGCGTCGTCGGCGACCCCGCGGTCGTCGCCGATGTCCGGGCCGCCGTGGCCCACGACTGGCGCGCCGGTGCGCGGACCCGGCTGCCCGCCTTCGTCGAGACCGTGCGTGCCCGGCACCACCGGCACGGTGACCTCGGCCAGCAGGTCGAGCCGGACCTCAAGGAGGCCCTCGGGGGCCTCCGCGACGTGACCGTGCTCCACGCCCTCGCGCGAGCCTGGCTCGCCGACCACCCGCACGGCCCGGTCGAGCCGGCGCTGGAGCAGCTGCTCGACGTCCGGGACGCCCTCCACGTCGTCACCGGGCGAGGTCGGGACCGCCTGGTGCGCGAGGAGCACGACGCCGTCGCCGCCCTGCTCGGGATGCGCGATGCCGACGAGCTCCTCACGCGGGTGTCGACCTCGGCCCGCACCATCGCCTGGGCGCTGGAGTCGACGATGCGGGGGGCCGGCCAGAGCCGCCGGGCCCGGACCCTCCGGGTGGGACCGCGCCGCCCGACGCTCACCCCGCTCGGGCACGGGCTCTTCGTCCACGACGGGGAGGTGGTCCTCGGGACCCCCCGGCGCGCCCGGGAGGACGTCGCCGTCCCCCTTCGCGCCGCGGTGCTCGCCGCCCGGCACCGCCTGCCGATCGCTCCGCGAACCCTGGCCAACCTCGCCGACTCCCCGCCACCACCCACCCCCTGGCCGGTGGAGCTGCGGGACCTCCTCGGCGACCTGCTCGCCAGCGGCCCCGGGCTGGCTCCGGTCTGGGAGGGCCTCGACCAGGCGGGCCTCGTCGACCGGTGGCTGCCGGAGTGGGCGAGCGTCCGCAGCCGCCCCCAGCGGCACCCCGTGCACCGGCACACCGTCGACCGGCACCTCGTCGAGACCGTCGAACGGGCCGCTGCCCTCAGCGC
>DXAR01000096.1 GCA_019116945.1 Candidatus Janibacter merdipullorum
GACCAACCCCACCCGGCGTCCGACGTCGAGCCGCTCCCGCGCTTCGACGAGGTCCGTGGACCGGACCAGGAACGAGGGCCCTCGCGGTGGGCGCACGACGGCCCTGAGCTCCTCGACCACCCGCGGCCACAGGAGGCAGTCGAGGCAGTCCTCGCAGTCTCCGGGGTCGCTGCACACCCGGCAGTCCATCGGGCAGGCGATCGCGGACTCGTCCGATCCGGTCGTCTCCCGTGCTCCCATGAACCGAGCCTGTCGTCATCCCGCGGACACGGGCAGCGCCCGGGGACGACCGTGGACACCCCCGCGCGCGGTTCGCGCATGTGGACAGGGGCGGGCCGGGACTGACCCCCTTCGCAGGGTGCCGGTGACGGGGGTTGAGCCGAGACCCTGCTGTCCAGCCGCTCCGCCCAGTACACTTCCTCCGTGGCCCAGCCACCCGTGGGCACAATGGCGTGCCCGCGGCACACCCCGCAGACGGAGGCCGAGCACCGGTGATCACGACCCCCATGGAGCGGGCCGTGCGGACGTGGCTCACGCAGCTGGACGTCGAGCGAGGGGTCTCCGCGCACACCCTCTCCGCCTACACCCGCGACTCACGGCGCTACCTCGAGTACCTCGCCGAGCAGGGGATCACCGCGCCCGGTGACGTCACCGAGGCCCACGTCGCCGGCTTCCTCGCGGCCCTGCGCACGGGGACCGACGACCGCCCGGCCCTCGCCGCGAGCTCGGCCGCCCGCTCCCTCGTCGCGGTGCGCGGCCTGCACAAGTTCCTCGTCCTCGAGGGCGAGTGCGCGCACGACCCGGCAGCCGAGGTGTCCCCTCCGTCGCCCCCTTCGCGCCTGCCCAAGGCCATCCGCATCGACGAGGTGACGCGTCTCCTCGACGCAGCCGGTGTCGGCGACGGGCCCCTGCCGCTACGCGACCGCGCCCTCCTCGAGGTGCTCTACGGGACCGGCGCCCGGATCTCCGAGGCCGTCGGCCTCGATGTCGACGACCTCGACCTCGAGATCGGCGCAGCGCGGCTGCTGGGGAAGGGGGGCAAGGAGCGGGTCGTGCCCCTCGGCTCCTTCGCCTGCGAGGCCGTCCAGGCCTGGCTCGTCCGCGGGCGGCCCGAGCTGAGCGCGAAGGGACGCGCGGGCCCCGCGCTCTTCCTCAACCAACGCGGCGCGCGCCTCTCCCGGCAGAGCGCGTGGGCCGTCATCACCGCCTCCGCCGAACGGGCCGCACTCGCCGGCCACGTCTCGCCGCACACCCTGCGCCACTCCTTCGCCACCCACCTTCTCGAGGGCGGTGCCGACGTCCGCGTCGTCCAGGAGCTCCTCGGGCACGCGTCGGTGACGACGACGCAGATCTACACCATGGTCACCGTGCAGCAGCTGCGTGAGGTCTACGCACAGAGCCACCCCCGTGCCCGCTGATAGTGTCATCGCTGATCAGCGAGAGGCTGAACGTACGCGAGACGCGATGGAGTGATTCGACTGTGGCATCCGAGGTGACGCCGCCGCTCGACATCGAGCACGACCGGCCGCAGGACGGGCCCACGGGGCGACCTCTGCCGACCTTCCCGGATCCTCCGCCGCTGGCCTCGCACGGCCCCGCCCGGATCATCGCCATGTGCAACCAGAAGGGCGGCGTGGGCAAGACGACGACGACCATCAACCTCGGCGCTGCCCTCGCGGAGGCCGGACGCAAGGTCCTCCTCGTCGACTTCGACCCCCAGGGCGCGCTCTCGGTCGGGCTCGGTGTCCCGACGCACGCCCTCGAGACGACGATCTACGACCTGCTCGTCTCCCGTGGCCACGACATCACCGAGATCATCCAGCGCACCTCGGTGGGCAACCTCGACGTCGCCCCGGCCAATATCGACCTGTCGGCCGCCGAGGTCCAGCTCGTCGGCGAGGTCGCCCGCGAGCAGATCCTCTCGCGGGTCCTGCGCCCGGTCGTCGACGACTACGACGTCATCCTCATCGACTGCCAGCCCTCGCTCGGGTTGCTCACCGTCAACGCGCTCACGGCGGCGCACGGGGTGATCATCCCGCTCGAGACCGAGTACTTCGCCATGCGTGGCGTCGCCCTGCTCGTCGAGACCATCGACAAGATCACCGACCGGCTCAACCCCGCCCTCACCGTCGACGGCATCCTCGCGACGATGTTCGACGGGCGCACCCTGCACAGCCGCGAGGTCGTCGGCTCGGTCGTCGAGCACTTCGGCGACCGGGTCTTCCACACGGTCATCTCCCGCACCGTGAAGTTCCCCGACGCCACCCTCGCCGCCGAACCCATCACCACCTACGCCACGGGTCACTCCGGGGCCAATGCCTACCGGCAGCTGGCCCGCGAGCTCATCTCGCGCGGCGGCTCACCCTGACGACGGTGGCGGACACCGTGGAGGGCGCTGACACCGCGGTCCCCGGCGGTGTCATCACCAAGCGCGGGGCGGAGCAGGCCTTCACCGTCCACCTCGACAACTTCGAGGGGCCCTTCGACCTGCTCCTCGGCCTCATCTCCAAGCACCAGCTCGACGTCACCGAGATCGCCCTGGCCAGGGTCACCGACGAGTTCATGGCGCACCTGCGCGCCCTCCAGGCCGAGCAGCCGTCCTGGGACCTCGGGCAGACGAGCGAGTTCCTCCTCGTGGCCGCGACCCTCCTCGACATCAAGGCCGCCCGGCTGCTGCCCAACACCCGCGAGACCGACGACGAGGACCTCGAGCTCATCGAGGCGCGCGACCTCCTCTTCGCCCGCCTGCTCCAGTACCGCGCCTTCAAGGACGTCGCCGCCCACCTCGGCGAGACGATGGCGACGACCGGGCGGATGACACCCCGGCAGGCCGGTCTCGAACCCCACCTGGCGACGCTCCTGCCCGAGCTCGTCATCACGGTCACGCCCGAGCAGCTGGCGATGGTCGCTGCCCGGGCCCTGACGCCCAAGGAGCCCGAGACCGTCGGGCTCACCCACCTGCACGCCCCGGCCGTGAGCGTGCGCGAGCAGGCAGCCCTCGTCGTCGACCGGCTCCGCGCGGAGAGCTCGGTCTCCTTCCGCGCGCTCGTCCGCGACGCCGACTCCACCCTCGTCGTCGTCGCTCGCTTCCTCGCACTGCTCGAGCTCTTCCGGGACCAGCAGGTGACCTTCGACCAACCCGAGGCACTGGGCGAGCTCGACGTGCGCTGGACCGGGTCCACGGAGGGCGCCGTCGACGTCGGTGCCGAGTTCGACGAAGGGGAGGCACCCCCTTCGCCCCAGGAGGACAGTGATGAGTGAGACCCCACCCGAGCAGGGGGCCGGACCGCAGGCCCCGGAGGGCGACGACGTCCAGGTCGCCTTCGACGTCGGTGAGCTCCCCGGCGGCGCCCGAGGGGCCATCGAGGCCGTCCTCATGGTCGTCGAGGAACCCGTGACCGACCACGCCCTCGCGTCCGTGCTGGAGCTGCCCGTCGAGGAGGTCCGCGAGCACCTCGACGCCCTCGAGCGGGACTACGCCGAGGGCCGCCACGGCTTCACGGTCCGCAATGTCGGCGGCGGCTGGCGCTTCTACAGCCACGCGGCGTACGCGCCCGTCGTCGAGCGCTTCATCCTCGACGGGCAGCAGGCCAAGCTGACGACCGCGTCGCTGGAGACCCTCGCCGTCATCGCCTACCGCCAGCCGATCTCACGGGCCCGGGTCGGCGCGGTGCGCGGGGTCAACGTCGACGGCGTCGTCCGCACCCTCCTCACCCGTGGCCTCATCACCGAGGTGACCAAGGACGAGGAGTCCGGTGCGACCCTCTACGGCACGACCCCCTACTTCCTCGAGCGGATGGGGCTGAACTCGCTCGACGACCTGCCCGCCCTCGCCCCCTACCTCCCCGATGCCGCAGTGCTCGACGACCTTGTGAGTGAGGCCCGCCCATGACACCTCCCCAGAACCGACGTCCCTCCGGCAGCTCGGGGGCCCCGCGTGGCCGCGGGCCCCGGAGCGGGCCCGGTCAGCGCCGACCGCGCCGCCAGCAGCCTGACCGGGGGACCACCGGGCGCAGCCGCCCCGGCCAGCCCGACCTGGCCCCGGAGCCGCCGCAGGCGAAGGAGATCGACGTCCACGACCCTGCCGGCACCCGACTGCAGAAGGTCCTCGCCGCCGCGGGGATCGGCTCCCGTCGCGCCTGCGAGGAGCTCATCACCGACGGTCGGGTCATGGTCGACGGGCTCGTCGTCACCGAGCTCGGCGTGCGGGTGGACCCCCTTCGCCAGACCGTGCACGTCGACGGCGAGCGGATCCACCTCGACGACTCGCGGGTCTACCTCGCCTTCAACAAGCCGGTCGGGGTCGTGACGACGATGTCCGACGAGCTCGGCCGGCTCAACGTCGGTGACTACGTCGCCGGGCGGCCGGAGCGGCTCTTCCACGTCGGACGCCTCGACGCGGACACCGAGGGTCTGCTCATCCTCACCAACGACGGCGACCTCGCCCACCGGCTCCAGCACCCGGCCCACGGCGTCCTCAAGACCTACATCGCCGAGGTCCCCGGACCGATCGCCAAGGATCTCGGCAAGCGCCTGCGGGAGGGCATCGAGCTCGACGACGGGCCCGTGGCGGTCGACTCCTTCAAGATCGTCGACTCGCGCCCGGGCAAGGCGATCGTCGAGGTGATCCTCCACGAGGGTCGCAAGCACATCGTCCGGCGGATGCTCGAGGAGGTCGGGCACCCCGTGCTCTCGCTCGTGCGCACCCAGGTCGGACCGATCACCCTGGGGTCGACCAAGTCCGGACGGTGGCGCGCGCTCAGCCGCGACGAGATCGGCCAGCTCTACAAGGCCGCGGGGCTGTGACCGCCTCCATCGAGGCGAAGGGAGCGGCCGCCGGCCTGCCCCCGGTCCACGTCATCGGCACCGGTCTCATCGGCGCGAGCGTGGGCCTGGCCCTGCGCGCCGTCGACGTCGACGTCACGCTCGCGGACCAGTCGGAGACCTCCGTGGCGCTCGCCCGGGACCTCGGGGCGGGACGGATCACCGGGGACATCGCCCCCGGGCTCGTCGTCATCGCGGCCCCGCCCGATGTCGCCCCGCGCCTCATCCTCGAGGCCCTGCAGTCCTGGCCGGAGGCGGTCGTCACCGACGTCACCTCCGTCAAGCAGGCCGTCCTGGCCGACCTCGTCCGCTCCGGTGTCCCCCTCGACCGCTACGTGGGGTCGCACCCCATGGCCGGTCGCGAGCGGTCCGGCGCGATCAGCGCCCGGGCGGACCTCTTCGAGGGCCGCGCGTGGGTGCTCTGCCCGCACGAGCACACCGACGGGCGGGCGACCGACCTCGTGGGGCGGCTGGCCCGGGCCACCGGCGCGGCCGTGTCCACGCTCAGCCCGCACGACCACGACGCCGCCGTCGCCGCGGTCTCGCACGTGCCCCAGATCGCCGCCTCCCTCGTCGCGGCGCGCCTGGAGCACCTGAGCGAGCAGGCCGTGGGGCTCGCCGGCCAGGGCGTGCGGGATGTCACCCGGATCGCGGCGAGCGACCCCGGCCTGTGGACCCAGATCCTCTCCGGCAATGCCCCTGCCGTCGCCGCGATCCTCCGTGAGGTCTCGACCGACCTCGATCGGGTCGTCGCGGCGCTCGAGGCCCTCGGCTCGGGTGTCGACGACGTCGCGGACGCTCCCGGAGCGCGGGCCGTCCTGGCGCGCAGCATCGCCGACGGCAACGCCGGGCATGCCCGGATCCCCGGCAAGCACGGCGCCCCGCCGGCCGCCTACGCCGTCGTGCGGGTCGTCGTCGACGACCGGCCGGGGGAGATCGCCCGCCTCCTCACCGAGATCGGTGAGGAGGGGGTCAACCTCGAGGACCTGCGCCTCGACCACGGGCTCGGCCTCCCCTTCGGCCTGGCGGAGGTCTCCGTCCTGCCCACGAGCGCAGGACCCCTCACCGAGGCCCTGCAGGCCCGGGGCTGGCAGATCCAGTCCTGAATCGCGACTAGGCTGACCCCCCGTGACCAGCCAGCCCACTCCCTTCGTCATCGCCATCGACGGACCCTCCGGGTCCGGCAAGTCGAGCGTCTCGCGGTCGGTCGCGACGCAGCTGGGCGCGGGGTACCTCGACACCGGTGCGATGTACCGGGCGCTCACGTGGTGGTGCCGGCACGAAGGGGTCGACCTCGGCGACCCGCACGCCGTCACCGCGGCCGCGGAGAGCCTGCCGCTGGAGCTCGGTGACGACCCGCAGGCGCCGACGGTGCACGTCGACGGGCACGACGTCGCCGCCGAGATCCGCACGAGCGAGATCTCCGCTCTCGTCTCGACCGTCGCCACGGTGCCCGCCGTGCGGACCGAGATGCAACGGCGCCAGCGCGCACTCATCGACGAGATCGCCACCCGCCGGGGCGCGTGCGTCGCCGAGGGCCGCGACCTCACGACCGTCGTCGCCCCGGACGCCCCCGTGCGCATCCTCCTCACCGCGAGCGAGGAGGCCCGACTGCGACGCCGGTCCCTCGAGGTGCACGGCGCCAGCGACGAGGCCGCCATCGACGCCACCCGGGACCAGGTCCTGCGGCGCGACCGGGACGACTCGACGGTCTCGCAGTTCACCGTCGCCGCGGACGGGGTCGCCGTCGTCGACACCTCCGACCTCGACTTCGACGGGTCCGTCGACGCCGTCATGGCCCTCGTCGTCGCCCGGGGCCGCTGACCCGACGCAGGAGGCCGGACACGGCCTCGGCTGCGACACTGGCCTTCACACCCCCTTCGAGCAGGAGCACCGTGGACACCACCCCCGAACCGACCGATGCCGCCGACGCCGAGGGCGTCGAGCGGGTCCTACGCGCCGGGCTGGACGACTTCGAGCTGACCCCGGAGGACCGGGCGCTCATCGACGGCTTCCAGGAGGAGGCCGCCGAGACCGGTGCGCAGCTGGCCCTGCCCGTCGTCGCCATCGTCGGCCGCCCCAACGTCGGCAAGTCGACCCTCGTCAACCGGATCCTCCGTCGCCGTGAGGCCGTCGTCGAGGACACGCCGGGCGTGACCCGAGACCGGGTCGCCTACGAGGCGGAGTGGTCGGGCCGACGCTTCACCCTGCTCGACACCGGAGGCTGGGAGATCGGCGCCGCCGGCATCCACCTGCGGGTCGCCGAGCAGGCCGAGGTGGCCATCGAGATGGCCGACGTCGTCCTCTTCGTCGTCGATGCCATCGTCGGCGCGACGGACGACGACGAGGCCGTCGTCCGTCTCCTGCGTCGGTCGGGCAAGCCCGTCGTGCTCGTCGCCAACAAGGTCGACGACCAGCGCTTCGAGTCCGACGCCGCGGCTCTGTGGAACCTCGGCCTCGGGGAGCCCATGCCCCTGTCGGCCCTCCACGGGCGGGGGAGCGGCGACGTCCTCGACGCCGTCCTGGACGTCATGCCGGAGCACTCCGCGACCGCTCGGCCGGAGCCCGAGGGAGGCCCGCGCCGGGTGGCCCTCATCGGACGGCCGAATGTCGGCAAGTCGAGCCTGCTCAACCGTCTCGCGGGGGAGGAGCGCGTCGTCGTCGACGAGGTGGCCGGGACGACGCGCGACCCGGTCGACGAGCTCATCGAGCTCGGCGGGCGGCCGTGGCACTTCGTCGACACCGCGGGCATCCGCCGGCGGGTGCACCAGACGAAGGGCGCGGACTTCTACGCCTCGCTGCGCACCCAGACCGCCCTCGAGAAGGCCGAGGTCGGGATCGTCCTCATCGACACCCACGAGCCGATCACCGAGCAGGACCTGCGGATCATCAGCCAGGTCATCGAGGCCGGTCGGGCCCTCGTCATCGCCTACAACAAGTGGGACCTCCTCGACGACGAGCGGCGGCACTACCTCGAGCGCGAGATCGAGCGCGATCTCGGCCACGTCGCCTGGGCCCCGCGGATCAACGTCTCGGCCATGACCGGTCGGCACGTCGACCGGCTCACGCCCGCCCTGGACATCGCCCTCGAGTCGTGGGACCGGCGGGTGCCGACGTCACGGCTCAACAGCGTGCTGGGCGAGATCGTCGCCGGCCACCCGCATCCCGTGCGTGGTGGCAAGCAGCCGCGGATCCTCTTCGCGACCCAGGCATCGACGCGGCCGCCCCGGTTCGTCATCTTCGCCTCCGGATTCCTCGAGGCCGGGTACCGCCGCTTCCTCGAGCGTCGTCTCCGGGAGGAGTTCGGCTTCGAGGGCACCCCGCTCGAGATCAGCGTGCGGGTCCGCGAGAAGCGTCGCCGCCGCTGACCCGATCGCTCACACCTCGCTGAGCGACAACTGGGTCCGGCCGACCCCGACCTTCTGCCGGGACAAGGGCGTCCACGCCTGGACCGCGCAGAAGGGGGCGCACTGGTCCCCGCGGCCACCCTGCGTGCCGACGTGGACGCAGCACTGGGTCAGCCGCTCCTCGATCATCGTCTCGATGTCCATGAAGGGCTTGACGCTGATCCGCTTGACCCGCTCACCCATGAGGCGTCGCAGGCGCTCGTGCTGCCCGGGCAGGCGTGACGTCACGAGCGTCGTCAGCGTCGAGAGGCCGAGGTCGCAGGTCTGGCAGACGGCCTTCCAGAGGTCGGCCACCTGGGGGTGGGACAGCGAGGTCTGCTCGCTGAGGAGCCCGAGCACGGCCTCCTTGACGACGGTGCGCATCTGCTCGGGGATCGCCTGGTCGGTGATCCGGTTGGCGAAGCTCTCCGGTGCGAGGTCGAGCCACTGCTTGAGCTGGTCGTGCCCAACGATCGCCGTGAGCGAACGCCAAGTGTCGGAGTCGTCGAGCAGGAGGTAGCCGACGGAGGCGCAGTGCGGGTGGCTGCAGGGGAGCGCGGTGAGGTCCTGCCACGTGACGACGCCGTCCGTCTGCGGTCCCATCCGGGCGAGCACGCCGGTGTGGGTGAGCCGGTCGGTGGGGTCGATCGCCCCGGACCGTCCGGAGCCGAAGATCGGCTGGATGGACACGCCGCAGACGAAGGGGGTGTCCAGCGCCCGCGTGATGACGTGGCCGATCTCGTCGTCGTTGACCCCGAGGGCGGCGGTCATCGTCAGGGTGGTGAAGACTCCGGCGTCGCTCAGCCGCGCAATCGCGGCGTCCTTGTGGGAGCGAAGGTCCCCGCCCCGGTGGTGGAGGGAGGCCTCGGCGGAGGAGCCGTCGTACTGGAGGTAGATCTCGACCCGCTGGCGGTGCCGGCGCAGGAGGTCGACGAGGGCGTCGTCGCGCGCGATCGTCAGTCCGTTGGTGTTGATGAGGATCCGCACGACCGGACGGTCGACGAGCTCGTCGAGGAGGCGCTCGAGGTCCGGGTAGAGGGTCGGTTCACCTCCGGACAGCATGAGGACGTCGAGGCGGTTGTCCTCCTTGCCCAGGCGGGCATCGACATTCGCCAGCACGGCCTCGACGGGGGCGACTCCCTGCAGCGGCGGCCCGGACTCGGCGAAGCAGGTGGGGCAGCGCAGGTTGCAGTGCTCCGTGATGTCCTCGAGGAGGATGCACGTGTGCTGGGTCTGCATCTCGGGGAGGCCGTCGAGGTAGGCCGAGGGGACGGGGGCGAAGTTGCCGGTGAGGTCCGGCAGGTGCGACTTCGTCGGCGCGGTCCACTCCTCGAGGTAGCTGAGGATGTCCGGTCGCTCGTCGTAGAGGGTGCGGACGAGGCCGTGGTCGGGGCATCCTCGCTCGAGCCAGATGCGGCCGTCGCGCTCGGCGAGCCACCCGCTGAGACGGCGGACCTCGGCGAGGTCGCGCTCGGGGTCCTCGTGGTGGCACCTGGGGCAGAAGGCGTTGACGTAGCGGTGGATCCGGTCACCGCGAAGGGGGCGTCCGGGCCCTGCGTCCGGCTGGCCGTGGGCGGGTGGAGGGGTCACAGGAGCATCATCCCGGCGTTGTCGTAGGTGGCGAGGGCACCGAAGAGCCAGACGGTGCAGACGCCGGCGCTGGAGACGAGCCAGACGCCCGAGGCCATGAGCGCGGCGACCCCCCAGCCGCGCGCGGTGTCGGGGATCATGAGCAGGCACCCGGCGAGGAGGAACAGGACGGGGAGGCCGAGGACGAGGATGACGAGGACGCTGACGACCGGCCCGGCGACGTCGTAGGGGAGGACCTCCGTGGCGCCCCAGGCCAGGAGCCCGATGAGCACCGGTCCGATGAGCCCGACAAGGACGCCGAGCGCTGCTCCGACGCCCAGACCCATGCCCTTCCGCTGGGGCGGGGCCGCCGGGGTGGGGTCAGCCGGCCAGTACGGGTGACTCACGGTGGCCTCCGGGGGCTCGGCGACGGATGGCGATGACGCTACGCCAGATGAGGAGCGGCAGGGTGGCGGCGAGGAAGAGCTGCGGGCGGGTGAGGTCGAGCCAGACGACCTCGTTGCCGCGGACGGGCTCCACGGCGAACCGGAAGAGCGCGTACCCGGTGATGTAGAGGGTGAAGAGGTCTGCGGGGTCGGCGAGCCGATCACGGCAGAGCCAGATCGCGAGGAGCGCCAGCAGGTGGAAGGCGATCTCGTAGGCGAAGGAGGGGTGGAGCGTCGTCCCGGCGGGGACTCCCCAGGTTGCGGCGTCGCCGGGGCTGACTGTGACTCCCCAGGGGAGGTCGGTGGGTGTCCCGGGGGGCTCGGTGAGGAGGCAGCCGATGCGACCGACCGCCATGCCCGCGGCGACGGTCGGGGCGAAGAGCGCCCCGGTCCGCCAGCGCATCCGGAGCAGTCGCTTGCCGACGAGGACGGCGACGTAGGCGCAGGCGAGCCCGCCGAGGATGCTCCGGTTGCCGTAGATCCAGTGGATGACGGCAGGGTCGTTGGCCGTGAGGTCGAGGTGCTGCAACCAGGTACCCAGCCGGGCACCGACGGCCCCGAAGGCCACCGCCAGGGCCACGAGGGCCCAGACCCGGTCGTCCCGGACCCCTCTGCGGCGCTTCTCGAGGGCGAGCACGAGACCGGCCGTGAGCACGCCGAGACCGACCCACAGGTCGTGCGTCGTGGCCGGGGTCCACTCGGTCGGTACGGTCGGACTCATCAGGGCCGATCCTGCCACCGACCGCGTCCGACAGGACCGGAGCGAAGGGGAAACACCTGCGCCCGGGGTCGATTCGGTCGGCGCGAGGGGTGTGGGATAAGGTGACGTTCGCTCCTGAGGGAGCAGCCACGGGCTGTGGCGCAGCTTGGTAGCGCACTTGACTGGGGGTCAAGGGGTCGCAGGTTCAAATCCTGTCAGCCCGACAGTGTGATGTCTCACGACATCGGCATAGCCGGACCTACGTTTTTGTAGGTCCGGCTATTGCTTTTGTGTGCGGGGTTTACGGCCGGTGGGTTGGTAGTCGCGGGTGGGATCGAGGGTCAGCTCGCGCAGGAGTTCGCCGGTGGCGGCGTTGATGATGCGGATGTCGAGGTCCTGGAGGAGCAGGAGGACGTAGGTTCCGGTGTGGGTTCGGCCGACTCCGATGTGGTGCAGGCGTCCGTGGTGGCGCAGGGTGACGACGCCGGATTTGTCGATCTTGTCGGTGCGGACGCGTTCGTGGGTCGCGGTGGTCGTGCCGGGGGCGGCTTTGGGTCGGGCTGTGTAGGCCGTGGCGGGGGTGGCGCGGTGCGGCAGGCAGCGGTGGGGGCGCCGGTGGTTGTACTCGTCACGGAACTGGTCGATCAGGGTTTGCAGGGCCTGGACCGTGGCGGGTTGTTCGGGTTGGGCGCGTAGCCACTTCTTCATCGTCTGTTGGAAGCGTTCGACCTTGCCGCAGGTCGTGGGGTGCGCGGGGTGGGAGTTCTTCTGGGTCACGCCCAGGGCGGCCAGGCGGGTTTCGAGGGCGTTCTTGCCGCCACGGCCGCCGGCCAGCCTGGTGGTGAAGACCATCCCGTTGTCGGTCAGTGTGAAGCGCCCCAGGTATCGCGCCGCATCCTTGTGAGTTGGAAGGATGCGAACCATGCCGAAGAAGATCGATCCGAAGGTCAAGGAGCGGTGTGTGCGCCAGGTGATGGAGCACTTGCCGGAGTACCCGTCGCTGAC
>DXAR01000097.1 GCA_019116945.1 Candidatus Janibacter merdipullorum
GAGCCACGGCGGGGTACACCCCGCTCGTGGATGACGCGCACACCGATGACCAGACCGCGGACCGGTCCCTCGCACGATGGGGACATCTGGACCGAGCTGCTCTCCTCGTCCTCGACATGCAGGAGGCCTACTTCGAGAGCCCCGCACTGGAGGACCACCGTGCGGCGGTCGTCGAGCGCTGCTCTGTCGCGATCGACTGGGCCCGAGACCTCGGGCTGCCCATCATCACCATCCGCACCGAGCACCGCGCGGACCGGTCGACGTGGACGTTGAACATGCTCGAGGACGACCAAGGAATGCTCCTCCAGGGCGACGCCCACACAGCCCGCCTGCCCGAACTCGACCTCCGGGACGGCATCGATGTCGTCAAGACGCGGGATGACGCCTTCCTCGGGAGCGAGCTCGAGCAGGTCCTCCGCGACCTGGACGTGGACACGCTCGTCCTCACGGGCGTCTCGACCCACACGTGCATCGCCATGACTGCGGCGCACGCCTTCGCCTCGCAGATGAGGGTGGTCCTCGTCCGGGACGCGATCGCCTCGCACCGGCCGGAGTTGCACGACATCACCCTCGACACCCTCCGCCTCGAGTACCGGTGCCCGGTGCTCGAGGCGGAGAGCCTTCGCCGGATCAGCCTGCGCCGAGCAGGTCGAGGAAGGCCGCGTTGAAGGCTGGGATGTCATCCGGCTTGCGGCTCGTCACGAGGAGGTCGTCGACGACGACCTCCTCATCCACCCAAGTGCCGCCGGCGTTGCGGACGTCGGTCTGCAGGCTCGGCCACGAGGTGACCTTCCGCCCGGAGAGGACGTCTGCCTCGACGAGCATCCAGATCGCGTGGCAGATCGCCGCCACCGGGTAGCCCTGGGAGGTGAAGGACCGGACGAGGCGGACCGCGCCCTCGTCGAGCCGAAGGGCGTCCGGGTTGGCCACCCCACCCGGCAGGAGCAGCCCCGCGAAGTCCTCCACCGCCACCTCGGCGACGCGTCGGTCGACGGGGAAGGTGTCCGCGGCCTCCAGGTGGTTGTAGGCCTGGACCTCACCGCTCTCCGGGGAGACGAGCACGGGGTCCCAGCCGGCGTCCTGGAGGGCCTTCCACGGGCCGGTGAGCTCCACCTGCTCGATGCCCTCGGCGGCGACGAGCACCGCGATGCGTGTGGTCGGGTCATGCGTCGTGGTCATGATCGTGTCCTTTCATTCGTGGTCTCGGAGTCACTGAGGTCCGCGGCGGCGCTCAGAAGACCGGCTTGCCACCGGTCACGCCGAGGACCGTGCCGGAGACGTACCCGGCCTCCGCAGGGGAGGCGAGGAAGACGAAGGCACCGGCGCACTCCCCCGGCTGGCCCGGACGCCCCAGAGGCGTGTCGGCCCCGAAGGCCTCGATCTTCTTCTCCGGCTGGGTGGCCGGCTGCAGCGGCGTCCAGATCGGGCCGGGGGCGACGGCGTTGACGCGGATGCCCCGGTCGCCGAGCTCGGCCGCCAGGTTGACGGTGACGTTGTTGATCGCCGCCTTGGTCGAGGCGTAGTCGAGGAGGGAGGTCGACGGCTCGTAGGCCTGGATGGAGGAGACGTTGATGATGCTCGATCCGCGTCCGAGGTGGGGCAGCGCCTCCCGGGTCAGCCAGAAGAGTGCGTGGAGGTTGGTCGTGAAGACCCGGTCGAGACGCTCGTCGGAGATCTCCTCCAAGCCACCCTCTCGAGCCATCTGCACACCCGCGTTGTTGACGAGGACGTCGAGCCCTCCCAAGCCGCGGACGGCGCTCTCGAGCACTTCGGCACAGGTCGCCTGCGACCGCAGGTCGCCGGGGCACAGCACGGCGGTCCGTCCCGCGTCCCGCACCCACTGCGCCGTCGTCTCCGCGTCCTCCTGCTCCTCCGGCAGGTACGACAGCGCGACGTCGGCCCCTTCGCGGGCATAGGCGATGGCCACGGCCCGCCCGATCCCGGAGTCCCCGCCGGTGATGAGGGCTCGGAGCCCCTCGAGTCGTCCAGAGCCCACCCACGTGTCCTCCCCGTGGTCGGGAGCGGGTGTCATCGGGCGGGTGGCCCCGGGCAACTCTTGCTGCTGGGCGGGGAAGCCGCCCTTCGGCCCGTCTGCCAGCGCTCGGGCCCGTCTGCTCAGCTCGGACTCGGTCATGCGAGCCTCCCTTCACCGATGTGGCTGTCGTGCTCGACTGCTGACTACCCACCCGGTGCCCACCGGAAACTCCGCGCCGCTGCCGAGAGCAGAGCAGCCCATGGCAGAGAACCCTGTGCTGCCACGCCAGCCACCCCCACGCTGGCGGCATGGAAGAGACACCACGACCACCCGCCTTCGACGACCGAACCCGACGAGGGCTCCTGGACCGCCGTGTCGTCATCCTCGACGGCGTCCTCGACGACGACAACGCAACCCTCATCACGACCCAGCTCATGACCCTCGCGGCGGAGGACCCTTCGGCCGACATCGCCCTGTGGATTCACTCACCCGGTGGTTCCGTCCCGTCGATGCTCGCGATCCGTGACGTCATGCGCCTCGTCCCGTGCGATGTCGCGACCCTCGACCTGGGTCTGGCGTGCAGCGCCGGCCAGTTCCTCCTCTCGGCCGGGGCCCGGGGCAAGCGTCGCGCCCTCCCCCACGCCCGGGTGCTCATGCACCAGGGGTCCGCCGGCATCGGTGGGACCGCCGTGGACATCGAGCTGCAGGCCGACGACCTCCGGGCCACCCGCGAGACGGTGCTCGACATCATCGCCGAGGACACCGGGCAGCCGCTCCCGCGGGTCTTCGAGGACTCCCTCCGGGACCGGTGGTACTCCGCGGAGGAGGCACTCGCCTACGGGTTCATCGATGGCATCGTCGGACACTTCGACGAGGTCGCTCCGCCGGCGGCGAGACCCACCGGGTTCCGCAGCGAGCGTGCGGGAGAGACCCGATGACGAGCTATCCGATCCCAACGTCATCGCCGAGCACCCTCGCGGCGACCGCGTCATGGACGTGTACTCGCACCTGCTCACCGAGTGCATCATCTACCTCGGCACGCCCATCGACGCCGGTGTCGCCAACGCGCTCATCGCCCAGCTGCTCCACCTCGAGGCGCAGAGCTCCGACCGGGACATCCAGCTCTACGTCAACTGCGAAGGGGGCGACCCCAGCGCCATGCTCGCCGTCCACGACACCATGCGCTACATCCGCCCGGATGTCGCGACCACCTGTGTGGGACAAGCGATCTCGGTCGGCGCGGTGCTGCTCGCCGCCGGCGCGCCCGGCAAGCGCGCGGCGCTCTCCCACGCGCGCGTGGTCCTGCACCAGCCCTCAGCGCAGGGGCGAGGACCGATCCCCGAACCTCATCCTCTCGGCGGACGAGCTCGTGCGGATCCGGGCCGACATCGAGGGGGTGCTCGCCCGGGCGACGGGCCGCGAGGTCACCGAGCTGCGCGCGGACACCGACCGGGACCGGGTCTTCACCGCGGCTGCCGCACGGGACTACGGGCTCGTCGACGAGGTGATCGACGTGCGGTGAGGCTCACGCAGCGAGCGCGAGGACCGAGGCCGTCCCGCGGGCCGTCCCGCGGGCCGGCGCGCTGGCCGGGGTCTGCAGCGTCTCGGCCACGGCGAGGGTGAGGTCGAGCAGCGTGACGTCGAGGGCACCGGCGACGGCGGCGATCATCTCGCTCGACAGCTCCTTGCGCCCACGCTCGATCTCCGAAAGGTACTGGGGGGAGATCCCCGCTCGGGTGGCCGTGTCTTCGAGGGTGTCGCGACGCTCGTGGCGTCGTCGCCGGAGCTGCTCGCCCAGGGCATCGCGCCACAGTGGCTCGGCTGCTCGTCGTCGTCGCTGGAGCAGCGCCCGCTCGAAGGGGGTCGCCTCGCGGTGGGTGGTCTGGGCTGACTCGGCCATGCCTCAGCGTAGGACTGGCCGGCGGCGCTGCGGTGAGAGTTCCGCTCCCGACAGAATCCGGGGGTCGAGTCGCGTCAGCGTGCCCGCGCTGTCGACCCGCGGAGCACGAGCTCGGGCTGGACGAGGAACTCCGCGCGGTGGGCCGTGCTGCCGCCGATCTCGTCGAGCAACGCGTCGACCGCTGCGGTCCCCATCGCCTCGACCGGCTTGCGCAGCGTCGTGAGTGCGGGATGGGAGAAGGCCGCCATCGGGCTGTCGTCGAAGCCGACGACGGAGACCTCCTCGGGCACCGAGAGCCCACGGGCACGGATGCCACGGACCGCGCCCAGCGCCATGATGTCGCTGCCGCACACGATCGCCGTGCACCCCCGGTCCAGGAGCGCACCGGCGGCCGCCTGCCCACCCGCCAGGGTGAAGAGCGAGTGCTCGACGTGGCCTGCGTCGAGGCCCCTGCGGCGCATCGCGTCGGCGAACCCGGCGACCTTGCGGGCGACGGGGACGAACCGTTCGGGCCCCAGCGCGAGACCCACTCGCTCGTGGCCCAGCTCGGCGAGGTGGCTCACGGCCATCTCCATGGCCGCGGCGTCGTCGGCCGAGACGAAGGGGGCCGAGATCCGCTCGCTGTACCCGTCGACGAGGACGAAGGGGATGCCCTGCGCCGCGATCTGTGCGTACCGCTCGTGGTCGGCCGTCATGTCGGCGTGCAGGCCGGAGACGAAGATGATCCCGTCGACGCCGCGCGCGATGAGCACCTCGACGAGGTCGTCCTCCGTCGACCCGCCCGGGGTCTGTGTGCCGAGCACCGGGATGTAGCGGTGTCTCGCGAGGGTCTGCTCGATGACCTGGGCGATCGCCGGGAAGATCGGGTTGCTCAGCTCCGGCATGATCAGCCCGACGAGACCGGCCTTCGTCTCCTTGGGCCGGCGGGGTCGCTCGTAGCCGAGCACGTCGAGCGCGGCCAGGACGGCCTGTCGCGTCGACGCGGAGGGGCCCGCCCGACCGTTGAGGACGCGCGAGACCGTCGCCTGGCTGACCCTGGCGTGGGCAGCGACGTCGGCGAGACGGGCTCCCGGGCGCGACTCGGTCATCTAGCCCAGCCACCACGCGGTCGTGTCAGCCGGCAGCACGGCCTCGTCGCCGTCGACCGCGAGCTCCGCCGATGCGAGCAGGAGGCCCCCGGGCAGCGGGAGGCGGACCTCCTCACTCGTGAGATTCGTCGTGACGACGACGGGCGCGCCGTCCTCGCCGCGCCGGACCAGGGCGAGGACGCCGTCGGGCGCGTCGAGCCACTCGACCTCGTCGCCGGCTCCGAGCGAGGGCTGCTCGCGGCGCACGTCGAGGGCGGAGCGGTAGAGCTCGAGGGTCGACCCGGCGACCCCGGTCTGGGCCTCGACGCTCAACTCGCGCCACGCGTCCGGCTGCGGCAGCCAGCTCGGGCCGCCCTCTCGTGGGCCGAAGCCGTAGGGCTGGCTCGTCCCGGACCACGGGATGGGCACGCGGCAGCCGTCCCGGAAGCCTTCCTGCCCGGCCGCCCGGTGGAAGGAGGGGTCGGCGCGGACCTCGTCGGGCAGGTCGGTGACGTCAGGCAGGCCGAGCTCCTCCCCCTGGTAGAGGTAGGCGGAGCCGGGCAGGCCGAGCATGAGGAGCGTCGCGGCCCGGGCGCGGCGCAGGCCGAGGACCGGGTCGCCGGGCGTCACCATCTGGGTCCCCGAGCCGGGTGGGTTGCCCAGACGGGTCGTGTGCCGGGTGACGTCGTGGTTGGACAGGACCCAGGTCGCCGGGGCGCCCACCCGCCGCATCGCCTCGAGCGTCGTGTCGACGACCTCGCGAAGGGCGCAGGCGTCCCAGTCCGTCGCGAGGTAGGTGAAGTTGAAGGCCTGGTGCATCTCGTCGGGGCGGACGTAGCACGCCGACCGCTCGATGGTCGGGGTCCACGCCTCGGCGACGAGGACTCGCTCACCGGGGTACTCCTCGAGGACACGCCGCCAGTCGCGGTAGATCTCGTGGACACCGTCCTGGTCGAAGAAGGGCATCGGTGCGTTGCCGAGCAGGCCGACCTGACCGGTCCGACCGATGTCCGGCAGGCCGGGTGCCTTGACGAGGCCGTGGGCGACGTCGACGCGGAATCCGTCGACCCCGAGGTCGAGCCAGAAGCGCAGGACGGAGCGGAACTCCTCGCGCACGACCGGGTTGTCCCAGTTGAGATCCGGCTGTTGTGGGGCGAAGAGGTGCAGGTACCACTCGCCGTCCTCGACGCGGGTCCACGCCGGCCCGCCGAAGATCGACTCCCAGTCGTTGGGCGGCAGCTCGCCGGCCTCGCCCCGCCCCTCGTGGAAGTGGAAGAGCGCGCGGCTGGCGGAGCCGGGCCCCTCGGCGAGGGCCCGCTGGAACCACTCGTGCTCCTCGGAGCAGTGGTTGGGGACGATGTCGAAGATGACCCGCAGCCCGAGCTCGTGGGCATCGCGCACGAGCCCCTCCGCGTCGGCGGCGTCACCGAAGACCGGGTCGACCTTGCGGTAGTCGGAGACGTCGTAGCCGGCGTCGGCCTGGGGTGAGGCGTAGAAGGGCGAGATCCACACGGCGTCGACGCCGAGGTCCCGCAGGTGGGGCAGCCGTGCGCGGATGCCGGCCAGGTCACCGATGCCGTCACCGTCGCTGTCGGCGAAGCTGCGCGGGTACACCTGGTAGATGACGGCGCCGCGGTACCAGTCGGCCGCGTCCTCGTGGGCGAAGGGGGCGGCCGAGGCGGGCGCGGTGGGTGCGGTGGGTGCGGGGTGGGTCATCGGTCTCTCTCGGTCGGGGTGAGTGCCGACCGACGGTAACGCAGCCGCAAGTTGCCGTGCAAGAGATCTGCAACTTGCTGCAAGCGCGTGTCGCGAGCCCTCAGGACCCCGCCCGCGCGAGGTAGCGGTCCACCCGCTCGGGTCGGAGCACCTCACTCAGGGCCAGCTGGGCGCAGCCGACGACTCCGGCCTCCTGCCCGTGCGTGCTCGGCAGGATCTCGAGGTCCCGCGTCGCGAGTGCCGTCGCCTCCGCGTAGAGGGTCTCGCGCAGTCCCGCGACGAAGAAGTCGTAGCCCGCAGCCATGTCGCCACCGACGACGACCGCCCCGGGGTTGAGCAGGTTGACGACCCCGGACAGCACCTCGCCGACCCGCCGTCCGCTCTCGCGCAGCTGCCGACGCGCGGCGGCGTCGCCCTCGATGGCCCTGGCGACGAGCTCGCGCACGTGGGCCACCGGACGGTCCGCGGCCACCGTGTCCTGGACGAGCGCCCAGCCGCCCGCGACGGCTTCGAGGCAGCCCGTGCCACCGCACCGGCAGGTGCGTCCCGCCGCCGCCGGGGTGCGGGTGTGCCCGATCTCCCCGGCCGCGCCGAGAGCGCCCCGCAGGAGGCGCCCTCCGCCGAAGATGCCGACACTGATCCCGGTCGAGGCCTTGAGGGCGACGAAGTCGTCGAAGCGCCGACGGTGGCCGTCGGCCTCCGAGAGGGCGAGGACGGTCGCGTCGTTTTCGACGCGTACCGGGGCCTCCCCGTAGGCGTCGAAGAAGGGGGCGAGCGGCACCCCGTCCCACCCGGGCATGATCGGCGAGGACAGGCTCATGCCGCGCTCGGTGTCGACGGTGCCGGGCAGGCTGACCCCGATGCCCCGGACTCGTTCCGGCGGCACGTCGATCGATGCGAGGAGCTCCTCGAGTGCCCCGAGGATCCGCGGCATCATCTCCTCCGGCGATGCCCCGTCGGCGTGGTCGAAGGCCGTGGCGGCGAGGACCTCGCCGTCGAGGGCACACACCGCGGCCTGGGTCCGGCTCCGTCCGAGCGGGACGGCGAGGACGACCCCGAAGTCCGAGTTGAAGGTCAGGCGCGCCGGCGGGCGGCCACCTCCCGAGGGTTCGACGACTGTCTCGACGAGCAGCCCGGCCCTGAGGAGCGCGGACAGCCGAGCGGTCACGGCGGTGCGGGAGAGCCCGGTGACCCGACCGACATCGCCTCGGGTCGTCGCTCGCCCTTCGCGGATGAGTGCGAGGACCTCCCCGGCAGTGGCGGGCGCGGAGGGGGCGGGCACCGCGTCATTAAACCACGCAGGACTTTAGTTCTTTCGAATACTGCCTTTTGTATTGCCAGCGTTCATAAGTTTCCCTAGGCTCACCGCCCATGAACGTGACCGCGCCTCTCGAGGCCACCGACTTCGTCATCTTCGGAGGCACGGGCGACCTCGCCCTCCGCAAGCTGCTCCCCGCGCTGCTGCTCCGACTGCGCGACGGCCAGCTGCCCACGCGGACGCGCGTCGTCGCCGTCTCGCGCGCCGGTCTCGACGACGCCGGCTACCGGGACAAGGTGCGCGGCGCGCTCCCGGAGTTCGTCCCCGGCGTCACGTCGGGCGAGATCGACGACTTCGCCGCGCGGCTCGAGCACGTGTGCCTCGACGTCGACGAGCCGGACGACTGGCACGCACTCGGGGATCGCCTCCGCGAGCGGGCGAACCCGGTCCGGGTCTTCTACCTCGCCGTCGGGCCGGCCCTCTTCGGGACGATCTGCCACCGCCTCGACGAGATCGGGCTCGTCCAGCCGAGCAGCCGTGTCGTCCTCGAGAAGCCGCTCGGGCACGACCTCGCCTCTGCCCGGGAGATCAACGACTCCGTCGGCGAGGTCTTCGCCGAGTCGCAGATCTTCCGGATCGACCACTACCTCGGCAAGGAGAGCGTGCAGAACCTCCTCGTGACGCGCTTCGCCAACTCGGTCTTCGAGCCGCTGTGGCACGCCACGGCCATCGACCACGTGCAGATCACGGTCGCCGAGTCGGTCGGTGTCGGGAGCCGCGGCGGCTACTACGACAGTGCAGGCGCGATGCGCGACATGCTGCAGAACCACCTGCTCCAGCTCCTCTGCCTCGTCGCGATGGAACCCCCGACCCAGGTCGCCGGTGAGTCGGTGCGCGACGAGAAGCTCAAGGTCCTGCAGGCCCTCACGCCGCTCGAGGACCTCGACGGCGCGTGCGTCCTCGGGCAGTACACGGCCGGTCTCGTCGACGGCGCGGCCGCCCCCTCCTACGTCGAGGAGGTCGAGGCGCCGAGCCGGACGGAGACCTTCGTCGCGCTCCGGGCGGAGGTCCGCAACTGGCGCTGGGCGGGCGTCCCCTTCTACCTGCGCACCGGCAAGCGGATGCGCGAGCGCTGCTCCGAGATCGTCGTCGCCTTCAAGCCGACCCCGCACCCGATGTTCCCCGGCAGCGAAGGGACGCAGGAGCCGAACAGGCTCGTCATGCGCCTCCAGCCCGACGAGAGCGTCAGGCTCCACCTCGTCGCCAAGGAGCCCGGACCCGGCGGGATCCGAGTCCGCCCCGTCTCGCTCGACCTCAACTTCTCCCAGGCCTTCGGCGCACCCTCCCCCGACGCCTACGAGCGACTCCTCATGGACGTCGTGCGCGGCAACACGACGCTCTTCATGCGCCGCGACGAGATCGAGGCGGCCTGGCGCTGGGTCGAGCCGATCATCCGTGGGGTCGGTGCCCGCCGACCCCGCCCCTACGCGGCCGGCACCGACGGCCCCGCCGCGGCCGACCTGCTGATCGAGCGTGACGGACGCTCCTGGAACGAGGACGTGACCCGATGAACCCCACCCTCCACCCCGTCATCGACGACGTGACCACCCGACTCCGCGAGCGGAGCGCGACGACCCGCCGGGCCTACCTGTCACGGGTGCGTGCCGCCGCCGACCGCGGACCCGCCCGCGGCCGGCTCGGCTGCGCCAACCTGGCCCACGGCTTCGCCGGAGCACCTCGGGAGGCGAAGGGGGACCTGCGCGGCCTGGTCAAGCCCAACATCGCGATCGTCACGGCCTACAACGACATGCTCTCCGCGCACGCCCCCTTCGCCGGCTACCCCGAGACGCTCAAGAAGGCGGTGCTCGGGGCGGGCGGCATCGCGCAGGTCGCCGGCGGCGTGCCCGCGATGTGCGACGGGATCACCCAGGGACGCGACGGCATGCAGCTCTCGCTCTTCAGCCGTGACGTCATCGCGATGTCGACCGCTGTGGCGCTCTCGCACGACATGTTCGACGGCACGCTCCTGCTCGGCGTGTGCGACAAGATCGTGCCGGGCATGCTCATCGGTGCGCTGTCCTTCGGCCACCTGCCGACCCTCTTCGTGCCCGCGGGTCCGATGACCTCGGGACTGCCGAACGGTGAGAAGGCGCGGGTGCGGCAGGAGTACGCCGAGGGCAAGGTCGACCGGCGCGCCCTCCTCGACGCGGAGGCCAGCTCGTACCACTCCGAGGGCACGTGCACCTTCTTCGGCACGGCGAACAGCAACCAGCTCCTCATGGAGGTCATGGGCCTGCACCTGCCGGGAGCCACCTTCGTCAACCCCGGCACGCCACTGCGGGAGGCGCTGACCGTCGAGGCCGGGCGCCGGGTCACCGAGCTCGCGCTCGCCGGGCAGGCGCCGCTCGGGGAGGTCGTCGACGAGCGGGCGGTCGTCAACGCGTGCGTCGCGCTCCTCGCAACGGGCGGCTCGACGAACCACACTCTCCATCTCGTGGCCATCGCGCGGGCCGCCGGCATCATCCTCTCTTGGGACGACCTCGCCGACCTGTCGACGGTCGTGCCCCTCCTCGCCCGCATCTACCCCAACGGCTCCGCGGACGTGAACCACTACGCGGCGGCGGGCGGGCTCGCCGTCACCGTGCGCACCCTCCTCGAGCACGGACTGCTCCACGAGGACGTCCTCACCGCGGATGGCCGGGGCCTGCGGCGGTACACCCGTGAGACGCGGCTGCGCGACGGCGAGGTGGTGCGTGAGGAGGGACCGGCAGAGAGCCTCGACGAGTCCGTGCTGCGGACGGTGGACGCCCCCTTCGCCACGGACGGCGGTCTGCGGGTCATCGAGGGCAACCTCGGTCGCGGCGTCGTCAAGGTCTCCGCGGTCGCGCCGGAGCACCGGAGCGTCACCGCACCGGCGCGGTGCTTCGACGACCAGCACGACCTGCTGCGCGCCTTCGAGGAGGGCAGCCTCGACGGCGACCTCGTCGCCGTGGTCCGGCACCAGGGTCCGGCGGCCAACGGGATGCCGGAGCTGCACAAGCTCACGCCCGCGCTCGGGGTCCTCCAGGACCGAGGCCACCGGGTCGCGATCGTCACCGACGGCCGGATGTCCGGCGCCTCGGGCAAGATCCTCGCGGCCATCCACGTCACGCCCGAGGCCAGCCTCGACGGCCCGCTCTGCCGCGTGGTGGACGGCGATCTCGTCACCGTCGACGCGGATGCCGGGACCTTCTTCGTCCACGACGACATCAGTGCGCGGGAGGCGCACCTCGTCTCCCACGACTTCACGGGCACCGGCCGTGAGCTCTTCGACAACATGCGCGCGTCGGCCGGCCCGGCCGACGAGGGCGCGTCCTTCTTCTTCTCAGGTGGTCACGCATGAGCCTTCTCGACATCTCCCCCGTCATCCCCGTCGTCATCCTCGAGGACGCCAGCCGGGCGGTCCCGCTCGCACGGGCCCTCGTCGCGGGCGGCATCGACATCATCGAGCTCACCCTGCGCACCTCGTCCGCGCTCGAGTCCATCGAGCGGATCGCCGAGGAGGTGCCCGAGATCACCGTCGGGGCGGGCACGGTCGTCGACCCGGCGCAGGCGGGGCAGGCTGCAGCGAAGGGGGCGAGCTTCCTCGTCTCCCCGGGCGCCACGGACCCCCTCCTCGACGCCATGACGGAGACCGGGCTGCCCTTCCTCGCCGGCACCGCGACCGTGAGCGAGATGCTCGCCCTGCGCGAGCGCGGCATCCGCGAGGCGAAGGTCTTCCCCGCGCGGGCCTCGGGTGGTGCTCCCTTCCTCCAGGCGGTGCACAGCCCGGTGCCCGACATGCGCTTCTGCCCCACGGGTGGGATCGGCCCGGCCGACGCCGCCGACTACCTCGCGCTCCCCAACGTCGGCTGCGTCGGCGGCTCGTGGATCACCCCCGCGGCCGTGGTCGAGGTCGCTGACTGGGGCGAGATCACCCGCCTCGCGAGCGAGGCGCTCGCGGTGGCCGGGACCATCCGTGCCTGAGCACGTCGTCGGGGTCGACGTCGGCGGGACGACGATCAAGTCCGCCCTCGTCGACGCCGGCAGCGGCATCCTCATGGGACAGCGATTCGTCGCCGACACCCCCCGGCCGGCCACGCCGGCGGCGATCTCCGAGTGTGTGGCGGAGATCGTGCGGGCGTTGGCACCGACCGACGCCACCCCCGTCGGCATCGCCCTCCCGGCCGTCGTCCGGCGCGGGGTGGTCGAGACGGCCGCGAACATCGACCCGTCGTGGATCGGGTACCCCGTCGAGGACTCGCTCCACACGGCACTGGCGCGCCCCGTCACGGCCGTCAACGACGCCGATGCCGCCGGCATCGCCGAGACCAGGCGGGGCGCCGCGGCGGCAGGCTCCGGTGTCGTCGTCGTGACGACTCTCGGCACCGGCATCGGCAGCGCCCTCCTCGTCGACGGCACCCTCGTGCCGAACACCGAGCTGGGTCACCTGCCCATGTCGGGCCGCCCCGCCGAGCACCTCGCCTCGACCGCGGCCCGGGAGCGGGAAGGGCTCTCGTACGTGAAGTGGGCGGAGCGGCTCACCGCCTACTACGGGCTCCTCGAGAGCCTCCTCACCCCCGACCTCATCGTCGTCGGCGGGGCGGTGAGCGCATCGGCCGACCGGTTCCTCCCGCACGTGCGCACCCGCGCCCCGATCGTCCCGGCAGCGCTCGGCAACGACGCGGGGGTCATCGGCGCCGCTCTGGCAGGCCGACGGGTCGCCGACCAACCCGTGGTGATGCCCGCGGCCGGATGACGATGGGGTCCTCAGTCGGGCCGGGCTCGTCGGTGACCTTCACGGCTTCATCCTGATGCCGGGAACGGTCCGATCGACGGTGTAGGCGTGTGCTGCGGTGATGTGCCGCTCCTGACGATCGATGACAGCGGCCACCTCCGTGGACTTGAGGATGTCGTCGAACTGCTGGCGGGAGTCGGCTCCGATGACCAAAGCCGCGTGGTGGCGGCGGTGCGCAGGGCCCGCGTGGTTCACGCCCGGGGTGCTCCACATGGCTGCGATGTAGCGCATGAAGGTGTACGTGCGCAGATCCTGGGCGCCGGCCCCGTGCAACGCTCGTCCCAGCTCGTCGTGGATGAAGGTGCGGAAATCACGGGACCGGGTGCCCTTGCGCTGCCGGATCATGACGACGGTCCGATGCCCGACGCTGTCGTCGAGTCGTTCGGTCCACCACCGCCCTCGAGACTGGCCGGTCTGGTAGCCGATGACGGTCTCGAAGGGGTTCTGCTCGTCGAAGTAGACAGCCTTGGAGTGCGGGATGTTGCGGACGGCTCCGACGACACCCGCGAAGCGGAGCTCGGCGATCCCGTCGTAGTCCTCAGGACTGATGGTGCCGACCATCCCGGTCGCCGGCCGCACGGTCGGCGAGCAGTTCTCCGGTGGTCGTCGCCGAGGTGTCGACCCGAACGGCGCCCTCGGTGGTCTGGACCCACCAGGCGTCGGCGGTTCGAAGGATCGAGATGCTCATGAGGTTGCCACTTTCATCAGGCCCCGGAGCCGGGACAGGTCGAATTCGTTGTCTTCTCGCAGGGCGACGGCCATCGCACGTAGTTCGCGCACCGACTCGCGGCCGGGCGCGATGCCGAGGAAGTCCTTGGTGGCCGGTGGGCCCCACTGGGCCAGTCCGGAGGCCGTCATCGGTGCCCAGCCGGGTTCGAGGGTGTTGTCGAACCGGTCGCCGTCGGTGAAGTGCTCGACGAGGAATCCGTCCGGGTCACGCCAGTAGTCGAAGATCTGGCTGCCCTGGATGTGTCGGCCGATCCCCCATGACCGGTCGTACCCGAGGTCGAGCAGGTGCTCTCCTCCGGCTGCCAGTGCGTCGAGGTCACTGACTTGGTAGGCAGAGTGGACGTACCGGTTGCTCGGACCGAGGGTCATGGCGAGGGTGTGGTGGTCGGTGAGTTCCGATCCGCGGTCGCACCGGATGAAGCTCATGGTCGGCCCGCGCTCGCGTTGGCCCTCGTAGTAGAGGAAGTCGCTGACGATGAGGCCAAGATGCTGGAGGTACCAGTCGAGGCTTTCGCGATAGCGGGTGCTCTGGAGTACGACGTGCCCCAGCCGTTCGACGATGACGGGGGCGCGCAGCGGCCGCTGCATCGCGTTCGTACGTCGGTCCTCGGCGCCGGTGTTGAGGACGAGTGGCTGCTGCGTGTGCTGCGCCTGCAGCTCGTGGGTGTCGGCGACGACACGCACGCCGGCACCGTCGGGGGCGCGGAGGTCGACGACGGCTCCACCGAGGGACTCCGGCAGCGGTTGCACCCGCGTGCCGGTCGTGTTGGCCAGACGCAGCAGGTCGCTGCCCTCCGCTGCGCGGAAGGCCGTGCCGGCGAATCGGGATCGAGTGCCTCGCCGGATGATCACAGCCGGCGAGCCGGCGAGGGCGCCCCCTCAGGTGGAGTTCGTCGGAGGTCCGGGCGACCGTCGCGAAGCCGAAGGCGTGGGCGAAGCGCTCCGCGGCTGCGAGGTCCGGCTTCTCGAACTCGAGCCATGCCAGGTCCTGGACCTTGATCACAGGGTTGGTGGCGCGCCCGATGTGCTCACCGGGGAACCCTCCCTGCTCGCTGTGCAGGTCGTCGTGGGTGCCCATCAGAGCCTCCCTGCGGCGACGACGACGCACAGCACGAGCAGCGCAACGTTGATTCCCGCCTCGTTGTACTCACCCCGGCACGCGTGGACGACGACCGCTCCGACCATGGTGATCGCAAGTCCGAGAGCCGCGAACCCAGCGAGTCCGGGCACGATGTGGAGTGCCCGCGGCAGGATCAGGCCGGCGGCTCCGAGGACCTCGGCGACGCCGGTCACCCTGATCAGCGGCAGCGGCACGTCGTGGACCCAGGCGCCCACCTTCGACTCGAGCCGGACCAGTGGCTGGGTGGACTTCATCAGTCCCGCCCCGAGGAACACTGCGGCAAGGACGATCTGAAGGGCCCACAAGGCGATGTTCATGAGTTTGCTCCTCGGACGAGGTCGATGACTGCGATCGGATCGGACGGCGGACCGTTGCCGCGCCACGCGACGTGCTGGTCTGGGCGGATCAGCACGAGGTCCCGCTCGTAGAGGGCTCGAGCGTGATCGTCGCGAACGTCGACGATGTCGAGCGGCACACCTGCGATGGCGGCGGCATGCTCCAGCGCGGTGGTGTCGTGCTCGGTGAAACGCAACAGGGTGAACCCCGTCCCGAGACGATCGAAGATCGCCTGACCGTCGGCCAGCCACACACTCGGCGGCCGGACGCCCGGCACCGTGGAGGGGAGGTAGGCATACGACTGCTGCTTCGGCCTCGGACCCGGTTCCGCCGCAATCACCGGCGAGTCGTCGTAGCGGTAGCCGAGCTCGATCCCGAGTGCTTCGTTCTCGAGGTTGCCGAGGTCGACGATCTCCCGGCCGAGGCGGCGCCGCGTGCGGTCCCCCGACCAGCCCTCGCTGTGCATGTCACGCCAGTCAGTGGTCATGATCGCAGCCCGGACCAGCGCGTGCCGGGCGGCGGCCTCGCGGTTGCGCAGGGCGACGGCGCGGCGCTCTACCTCGTAGGCCTCGAGGAGCCTCGGACCACCCCAACCCTGGAGGTTGGCCGCCAAGATCCACGCGAGGCCGGCCGCATCGCCGACGCCTGTGTTCATGCCGTAGCCGCCCGTCGGGGTGACTTGGTGGACGGCGTCGCCGGCCAGCCACACGCGACCGCGGCCGAAGGAGTCAGCGACCACGAGTCGGGGCGTCCACGCGTTCGCAACCCGGACGTCGACGTCGAGATCGTGGCCGAGGCGCTCTCGGACGAACTGGACAGGGTCGATCGCAGCAGCGTCGACACCCACGCCGAGAGGCGAGTGAAGGGTCCAGATGTCGCCGTCGTCCTGGGAGATCAGCGTCCAGCCCTCGGGTGACTGCAGATGCCACACGTAGCCGAAGCGCCGATGGATCTCTCGATCCTTGGAGTGGAAGTGGACCAGGTAGAACCTGCCGTCAGGCGGCCGCGTCCCGTCGTGCCGGAAGTTCCTGAGCAGGCTCCCAACCGCTCGGCGCGGACCGAGCCGCTGCGTCACCAGCTTGCGCAGATCGATCTCGTGCTGGCCGATCCCGAGTGCGCTGCGGGTCCTGCTGCCTGCCCCGTCGCAGCCTGCCAGGAACGCGGCGCGGACGGTGCGGCGATCGCCGGTGGCTGGCTCGACGAGCTCTGCCGTGACGCCGTCGACGTCCTGCTCGAAGGAGTCCAGCCTCCAGCCGTATTCGACGCGGACGTGCTGAGCGCGGTCGACCAGAAGGTCGCGCAGCGCGGGCTCGAGGACGACCTGTGACACGCGCATGGCCGGCTCGAGAGGGAGCGTCCCGTCGTTGCTGCCGGCGATGTGGGCGCGCGCGTCGTCAACGCAGGGGTAGTTGAACGACGCGAGTTCCCAGCCCACAGCACCAGTCGCCCAGGTCACCTTCATCGGATGGTCGGCAGGCACCGCCCGCGCGCGCAGCTCGTCGGCGACGCCCAAGCGCCGGATGAAGCGCCCCAGGTTCTGCGCCGCTCCTATACGGGTTGCGGCTCTCGGATGAGGGCCGCGTAGTGGGCTTGCTCGTACTCCACTGGGGTCATCATCCCAAGGGTGGAGTGCAGGCGCGTGTTGTTGTACCAGTCGACCCAGCCGGCGGTGGCGT
>DXAR01000098.1 GCA_019116945.1 Candidatus Janibacter merdipullorum
AGCAGCTCCGTGGTGTCGTGCGCTACCACGTGCCCTATGTCGGTCACGTGGCCTCGAGCATGGACTCCGACCGGAAGGGAATCCTGGGGACCGTCCTCGCAGGTGGCCTCTTCGCCTACGCGGCATGGAACCTCGTAGCCGCGGCCCGCGAGCGGCGTGCACGGCAGGGGGGCGCCGGCGATGCGGACTGAGCTGCTGGGACTCCTCGGTGCGGCGCTGCTCCTCGCTCCGGTGGCCCACGCGGAGGAACCGGGTCTCGAGCTCTCGCGGGACGGGCGGACCTGGTCTCCCTCGCTGTCCGGACCCTTGCTGGACGAGGACGCGCGCATCGTCCCCGGAGGGGCCACCCGCGCGGATCTGTGGGTGCGCAACTCCACCGGCCACCGGACGACGATGAGCGTCCTGACCCGGGGGATCTCGTCGAGCCTGCCGGAGGACGTCGCCCCCCGGGACGACTTCCGCGTCACGGTCGATGGGACCCGCGTGCCCGGGTCGTCGACCCGGGGCTGCCGCGTCTTCACCACCCGGCCGCTCGACCCGGGGGAGCGGCAGCGGGTGCCGGTCTCGGTGGGGCTGCCCGGCAGCTCGCGCACCATCAGCGAGGACGCGACCGCGACGCTCTCGATGCGCGTGACCCTCGTCGCCGGTGAGGCGGGGAACCCGTGCACGG
The DNA here is from genome assembly GCA_019116945.1 of Candidatus Janibacter merdipullorum. Lineage (GTDB taxonomy): Bacteria > Actinomycetota > Actinomycetes > Actinomycetales > Dermatophilaceae > Janibacter > Janibacter merdipullorum. Next base: position 671 of record DXAR01000098.1, read on the forward strand.
GCGAGACGCCGGGCCCCGGTGACGACCCGGACTCCGAGCCCGACGTCCCCGGTGGTGATGACGGTGCCGCGGCGCCCGATCCCGAGGCGCCCGGTCAGGTCGCCACGGACGGTGGCCCCGGCGAGGGGCCCGCGCGGACCGACCTCGTCCTCGTGGGTCTCGGCCTGCTCGCGGCCGCTGCCGCGCACACCGTCAGGCGGCGAGGGCGAGAGCGCCGAGAGCGACGAGCCAGCTGACGAAGCTGCCGACGAGGAAGTACTCGGTGACCGTGTCGATGTCCGAGCGACGGTGGCCCTCGGAGCCGGGGCGGGAGTGGGCCCGCAGCTCGGGCCACCGGATGAGGCCCTTGGCCGCGATGACGAGCCCCGCGGCGGTGACCTGACCGGCGAGGCCGAGGCCGAGGATGAAGAGGCGCTCGAGGGGGCCGAGGAGACGACCTCCCTTGAGCTCCTCGGAGGGCTGGCCGGCCGTCGGGGAGGCGCTCATGGCGCCGGTGCTGATGAGGACGAGCCGCACGATGAGGTTGCCGGTGCTCAGCTGTACGAGCGCCAGCCCGAGGACGAGGAGGGCCCGCTCGGGCTCGGGGTCCTGCGGCAGGGTGGCCCATTCGGTCCACAGGCCGAACGTGCCGCCCGCCGGCGGCGCCCATCCGGAGAGCGCGAGCTGGAGCAGGAGGCCCACGGCCAGGGTGGAGAGGGCGATGACGTGCCCGCGCTCACGGGTGAGGGCCCATCCGGACGTGATGAGCCACGCGGCGACCGACACGCTGGCGAGGAGCGCGAGGGCCCAGCCAGCGGGGGTCACGAGCAGGCCGGTGAGGGCGGCGACGAGCCACACGGTGACGATGCCGACCTCGGTGCCGATCCGGTGGACCCGACGGCTGGTGGCGGGGTCGCCCCGGACCCCGCGCTGCTCGGCGGCACTGCGCGCCAGGTCGGCGACGCCGACGGCGATGAGCAGGAGGGCGAAGGCGCTCATCGGTCGGCCCCCACCGCGGCGAGCTCCTCCTCGACGAGGAGGAGGAGTCCGATCCCCTCCGAGCGCACCCGTTGGGAGACGGCGGAGGCGGAGATGCCCTCCTCCTCGGCCAGGTCGCGCTGGGTGCGGCCCGTGAGCAGCCCCCGGAGCAGACGGCGGGCCCGGTCGTCCATGCCCCCGACGAGGTGGTCACGGGTGAGAAGGGCGGCGGTCACCGCATGGGGGTCGGGACCCCCTTCGCCGCGGTAGGCGGTGCGCACGTGGGCGGTCGCCCCCTTCGTCTGTGCGGTCTTGACCCAGTCGATGGCCTCGCGCGCTGCCCACCAGCCCGGTCCGTCGCGGGTGTCGTCGTCGAGGGTGGACACCTCGCCCCAGCCGAGGCCGATCCGCACGTCGACCGCGGGGAGGAGGGCTAGGCGCAGGTGGAGGGTTGCCGCCAGGGCTGCACCGAGCGTGGTGAAGCTGCCCTGGAACTCGTCACCGACGGTGATCCGGCCCGGGTCGACGACGCAGTCCCGTCCGGCCGCGTCCGCGAGGGCGGCGAGGAGGGCGTCGTGGACCGACTGGCGGTCGCCGGACCGGCGTGAGCCGACGACGTCACCGATGAAGGTCGCCACTTCAGGAGCGCTCATATGAAGATAATACCTTAACTACCGACGAAGTGAAGGGGATCGCTTCACCCTCTCGGTGAGTGTGAACCCCTCCCGCTCCTCGGACCACGTGAGCGGCCACTGCTCCTCGTCCACCTCGGGGAAGGTCACGTCACCGCTGACCCGGGCCGGGTCGAGGTGCACCTCCGTGAGGAGGAGCCGGTCGGCGAGCGGCAGGGCCAGTCGGTAGATCTCACCGCCGCCCACGACGAAGATCTCCTCGCCCCCGTCCGCGTCGGCGGCCAGGGCGAGCGCCTCCTCGAGGGAGGCGACCGCGACGACGTCCCCGCCGGAGCCCGCCGTCCACCCCGGCTGCCGGGTGATGACGATCGACCGCCGCCCGGGCAGGGCACCCGTCGAGTCGAAGGTGCGCCGGCCCATGACCATCGGGTGACCCGTCGTCGTCCGCTTGAAGTACCGGAGGTCCTCCGGCAGGTGCCATGGCATGCGCTCGCCGTCGCCGATGACCCGGCCGGGACCGACGGCCGCGAGGAGGGTGATCCGTGGGGTGTCCATCAGACCGCGATCGGTGCCTTGATGCTCGGCGCCGCCTCGTAGCCGACGAGGGTGAAGTCCTCGAGCTCGTAGGCGTCGATGGAGTCCCGGGGGGTGATCTCCATCCGCGGAAGGGGGCCCGGCTCGCGGGAGAGCTGGAGGTCGGCCTGCTCGAGGTGGTTGCGGTAGAGGTGGGCGTCGCCGAGGGTGTGGACGAACTCGCCCGGCTCCATGTCCACCTGCTGGGCGACCATCATCGTCAGCAGCGCGTAGGAGGCGATGTTGAAGGGGACGCCCAGGAAGATGTCGGCGCTGCGCTGGTACAGCTGGCAGGACAGCCGCGGCCGCTCCCCGTCGCGCGCCGGCGTGACGTAGAACTGGAACATCGTGTGGCACGGCGGGAGCGCCATCTCACCGACCTCCGCGACATTCCACGCCGAGACGATGTGCCGACGGCTGTCCGGGTGGGTGCGCAGGCCCTCGATGACGGCCGCGATCTGGTCGATCGTCGACCCGTCGGGAGCAGGCCAGGAGCGCCACTGGTGCCCGTAGACCGGCCCAAGGTCGCCGTGCTCGTCGGCCCACTCGTCCCAGATGCTGATGCCGCGCTCCTGGAGCCAGCGGACATTGGTGTCACCGCGCAGGAACCACAGCAGCTCCCCGGTGATCGAGCGGAGGTGGAGCTTCTTCGTCGTGAGCACGGGGAAGCCCTCGGAGAGGTCGAACCGCATCTGGTGACCGAAGACGCTGCGGGTGCCCGTGCCGGTGCGGTCGTCCTTGTCGACCCCGTGGTCACGGACGTGGGAGAGCAGGTCGAGGTACTGGCGCATGGCGTCACGATAGACGCCGGGTCCGACGGCTACGCTGACCAGCATGACGACTTCCCCCTTCGGCAGGGTGATCACCGCGATGGTCACCCCCATGACCCCAGACGGCGCGCTCGACCCCAAGGGAACGGCCGCCCTCGTCGAGCATCTCGTCGCGACCGGCCACGACGGCGTCGTCGTCAACGGCACCACCGGCGAGTCGCCGACCCTCAGCCCGGCCGAGAGCATCGCCATGGTCCGTGAGGTCAAGGCCGCGGCCGGGGACCGCCTCAAGGTCACCGCGGGGGTCGGCTCCAACAACACCGCCCACGCCATCGAGATGTCGCGCGAGGCCACCGAGGCCGGGGCCGACGGGCTCCTCGTCGTCTCGCCGTACTACAACAAGCCGACCCAGCCCGGCCTCGTCGCGCACACCCGCGCGCTCGCCGACGCCGCCGAGCTGCCGATCATGCTCTACGACATCCCCGGGCGCACCGCGACCCCCTTCGCCGTGGACACCCTCGTGGAGCTGGCCAAGCACCCGCAGATCGTCGCCGTCAAGGATGCGAAGGGGGACCTCTGGGCCTCCTCCGAGGTCATGGCCGCGACCGACCTCCTCTGGTACTCCGGCGCGGACGAGTACAACCTCGCCCACCTCGCCCAGGGCGCCCACGGGGTCGTCTCCGTCGTCGGGCACGTCGCCGGGGAGCACTACGCCGCGATGATCGCCGCCGTGGACGCCGGCGACCTCGCCCGCGCCCGCGAGATCCACCACCGGCTCATCCCCGTGACCAATGCCCTCATGTCGACCTCGCAGGGCGCGATCATGGCCAAGGCCGCCCTGGCCGAGCTCGGCGTCATCGAGCACGCCACCGTCCGCCTGCCCTACGTCGAGGGCACGCCGGAGCACCTCGAGATCCTCCGGGACGGCCTCGCCGCCTCCGGGATCGGAGCCGCTGCATGAGCCACCCGCACCCGGACCTGCAGCTCCCGTCGGCCCTCGACAAGGGCGCGCTGCGCGTCATCCCGCTCGGTGGTCTCGGCGAGGTCGGCCGCAACATGGCGGTCCTCGAGCACGAGGGCCAACTGCTCATCATCGACTGCGGTGTGCTCTTCCCGGAGGACCACCAGCCGGGCGTCGACCTCATCCTCCCGGACTTCGAGTCCATTCTCGACCGGCTCGACGACGTGCAGGCGATCATCCTCACGCACGGCCACGAGGACCACATCGGCGCCGTGCCCTACCTGCTCAAGCACAAGCCCGACATCCCGCTCGTCGGCTCGATGCTCACGCTCGCCCTCATCGAGGCGAAGCTCAAGGAGCACCGGATCAAGCCCTACACCCTCGGTGTCGCCGAGGGCGGACGGGAGTCCTTCGGCGTCTTCGACTGCGAGTTCATCGCGGTCAACCACTCGATCCCCGATGCGCTGGCGGTCTTCGTCCGCACCGCCGGTGGCACGGTGCTCCACACCGGCGACTTCAAGATGGACCAGCTGCCGCTGGACCGACGCCTCACCGACCTGCGGGCCTTCGCCCGCGTCGGTGAGGAGGGCGTCGACCTCTTCATGACCGACTCGACGAATGCCGAGGTCCCCGGCTTCACTACCCCCGAGCGCGAGATCGGCCCGGCCATCGACTCGGTCTTCCGCAAGGCCCGGCGCCGGATCATCGTCGCCTGCTTCTCCAGCCACGTGCACCGGGTCCAGCAGGTCCTCGACGCGGCCGAGCGCAATGGTCGCAAGGTCGCGATGGTCGGTCGCTCGATGGTGCGCAACATGGGCATCGCGGCCGACCTGGGCTATCTCCACGTCCCCGACGGCGTCCTCGTCGACGTGAAGAAGCTCGACACCTTCCCCGACGACGAGGTCGTCCTCGTCTGCACCGGTAGCCAGGGGGAGCCGATGGCGGCGCTCTCGCGGATGGCCAACCGCGACCACCGGATCGACGTCGGCGACGGGGACACCGTCCTCCTCGCCTCGAGCCTGATCCCCGGCAACGAGAACGCCGTCTACCGCGTCATCAACGGCCTCATGCGTCTGGGTGCGGACGTCGTCCACAAGGGCAACGCCAAGGTGCACGTCTCCGGCCACGCCAGCGCCGGGGAGCTCCTCTACTGCTACAACATCGTCAAGCCGCGCAATGTCATGCCGGTCCACGGCGAGTGGCGCCACCTCGTGGCCAACGCCGACCTCGCGATCCAGACCGGGGTCGACCCCGACCACGTCGTGCTTGCCGAGGACGGCGTCGTCGTCGACCTCATCGACGGCCGGGCCCGCATCGCCGGGGCCGTGCCCTGCGGATACGTCTACGTCGACGGCTCGAGCGTCGGCGGTGCGACCGAGGAGCTGCTCAAGGACCGCCGCATCCTCCGCGACGAGGGCTTCATCTCGGTGATGGTCGTCGTCGACTCCTCGACGGGCAAGGTCGTCGCCGGTCCGGAGATCACCGCCCGGGGCTTCGTCGAGGACGACGAGATCTTCACCCAGGTGGAGCCCAAGATCATCGCGGCACTCGACGAGGCGGCCAAGAAGGGCACGACCGACACCCACCAGCTCCAGCAGGTCGTGCGGCGCGCGGTCGGGGGCTGGGTCGGCGGCAAGATCCGTCGGCGTCCGATGATCATCCCGGTGGTCGTCGAGGCCTGAGCGGGATGGCGGGCGCGCGTCGGATCCTCGTGTACGGGGTGACCGGGTCCGCAGGATCGGTCTCGCCGCCGGCCTGCCGTGGCACTCCGTCGACGAGATCGGGTGGCTCCCCGGGTGGAGCTGATCGTGGCCCTGGACTACCCGCGTTGGTTCTCGCTGCAACGATTGCTACGGCGGACCGTCATGCGTGCCGTCACGCGGGAGGAGACGTGCAACGGCAACGTCGAGTCGTGGAGCCAGGTGCTGTCGGCGGACTCGATCCTCTTGTGGCACTTCCGGAGTTGGGCGCGCAAACGAGGACGGATCAGACAATGGGCGTCGGACCCGGCGACCGTGCTCGAGTGGGTTGGCCAAGACTCCTCGGACCGTGACCCTCCCCGTGTCCTCCACCTGCGCAGTGCCCGCAGCACGGAGGCGTGGCTGAGGTCGCTGGACAGGTGACGGCGCGGCGAAGGGAGCCTGCCGGGAGCTCCCTTCGCCGCACCCGAGGAGGGTCAGAGGGAGCGCAGCGCGAAGAGCAAACGGTCGAGGTGCTCGACCGTCGTCCCCAGGCCGGCGCTGATCCGCACGGCCGAGGTCTGGTCGTGGTCGGCGAGCAGGTCGTCGACGAGCAGGTGTGCGCAGAACTTGCCGTCCCGCACGCCGATCCCGTGCTCGTCCCCGAGCAGCCGCGCGACCTCCTCGCTGGAGTAGCCGTCGACGGTGATCGTCGCGACCGGAGCGCCCTCGACACCGCCGAAGAGGGTGTGGACGTGGACGCCGTCGATCGCCGCGAGGCCCTGGAGCAGGTGCGTGCGCAGGCCCTGCTCGTGGGCGCGGATGGCGTCCTCGTGCTCGGTGATGACCTCGCAGGCCGTGGCCAGAGCGACGGCACCCAGGACGTTGGGGCTGCCGGCCTCGTGGCGGGCGGGGCCGCAGGTCCACTCGGTGGCGTCCTCGCCGACCCGTGAGGTCGCGCCCCCACCGGCGAGGTAGGGGTCCGCGGCGTCGAGCCAGTCGCTGCGGCCGACGAGCACCCCGGCGCCGAAGGGGGCGTAGACCTTGTGCCCGGAGAAAGCCACCCAGTCCACGTCGAGGGCCGCGATGTCGACCCGACGGTGCGGGGCGACCTGGGCGGCGTCGAGGGCGAAGCGCGCGCCGTGCTCGTGGGCGAGTCGCGCGAGCCGCTCGACCGGCCAGTGCTCACCCGTGACGTTGGAGGCGCCCGTGGCCACGACGAGCCGGTGCTCCGTGGGGTGGGCGCGCAGGGCCTCGTCGAGGATCGTCACGGCCTCGGCGTGGCTGTGCGGGATGGGGAGCCGGACGGCGTTCGACCAGGGCAGGAGCGCCGCGTGGTGCTCGGAGGCGAAGACGAAGACCGTCGTCCCGACGGGCAGCGCGCGGGCGAGCAGGTTGAAGGAGTCGGTCGTGTTGCGGGTGAAGACGACCTGGTCGCCGTCGCGGGCGCCGACGAAGTCGGCGACGGACTCCCGCGCCTGCTCGTAGCGGGAGCTCGTGACGCGAGAGGCGAAGCCGGCGCCCCGGTGGACGGAGGAGTAGGTCACCGCGGCAGCCGTGACCTGCTGGGTCACGGCGACGAAGGCGGGAGTCGTCGCCCCGTGGTCGAGGTGGGCGTACTCGACGGTGGAACCGTCGCTGTCGCGGTAGGTCAGCCCCTCGGAGACGAGCTGGGGGAGGACGGTGCTGGTGTGCAGGGACATCGGTGGATCTCCTGGGGTCAAGGACCCCCGGTGGCGACCGCGAGTCCGCGCTTGCCGGGCGACACTCCGCCGCCGGCCAGGTCGTCACCCGGAGCACCCCACCGCGGAGGAGGGTTGCCGACCAGCTAGCCGGGGCTTGTCGCTGGTACTCGTGACCTTGAGTCAGGACGATAGCACGACCGCGAGCAGGACCCCCGCGACGAGGGAGGGGCCGAAGGCGAGATGGGTCCCCTTCGTCGCCCTCCTGGTGAGCAGGAGCCCCAGGGCGACGAGGCCACCGATGACGAAGCCGAGCCACAGCCCGAGGAGGACATGGCTCCACGACAGCCAGCCCAGGGCCGGCGCGAGGGAGACCACGAGCTTGGCATCGCCCATCCCGATCGAGCGGCCGTAGAGGAGGAAGGCGAGGGCGAGGAAGCCTCCTCCGACGAGCAGCGCGGCCCACCCCGCCCGGCGCAGGGCCTCCGCGTCCCCCGTTGCGGCGCTGGCCCCAGCGAGGAGGACGAGGACGACCGGCACGAGGGGGAGGGTGATCGCATTGGGCAGGCGGTGGACGTCGGCGTCGATCGCGGCCAGGGCGAGGCCGGTCGGGACGAGGGCGAGATAGGGCAGGAGCACGGGCCAGGGCGCGTCGGCGAGCGACCGGGCGAGGAGGACGCCGACGACCGGGGCGACCGGGGCGACCCACCAGTGACCGGGGAGGGGACCCCCTTCGTCCTCCCGCCGGTAGGCGCCCGTGCGCAGCCACGCGACGGCCGCGCACCCGAGGGCGGTCATCGCGAGGATGACGACGAGCGTCCGGGTGTCCACCCGGCGAGGCTATCGCTGTTGCGCGTGTGACACGTGTGTCAGGCGTGGCTATCGCCTACCCTGCGGAGCATGGCCTCTCGTCCGTCGACCACCGCACGCAGCACCAAGGGCGCCTCCTCGCGCCCGAAGGGCAGCACGCGCCCCGCCGGGCGCAAGCCCGCTGCGAAGGGGAAGACCACCGCCGCCCGCAAGAAGGGCGCCTCCGGTGGCGGTCTGCCGTTGCCGCTCGCCGCAGTGCAGCGCACGTGGATGGGCGTGGCCCACGCGACCGGTTCCGGCGTGCGCCGGGTGGGCCACGGCGCCAGCCAGATCGAGCCGGAGCACCGTCGTGACGGGCTCGGGTTCCTCCTGCTCGCCCTCGCGCTCGTCGTCGCGGTCCGCGAGTGGTGGGGCCTGGAGGGCCTCTTCGGCGACGTCGTGCACGCGATCTTCGCAGGGACCTTCGGTCGCGTCGCGTACGCGCTGCCCATCGTCCTCCTGCTCCTCGGGGTGCGCCTCCTGCGCTCCCCGCGGGAGGACGCGGCCGACGCTCGGCTCGGCTTCGGCACGGTCATGGCCCTCTTCGCCGCGTCCGGCCTGACCCACATCGCCAAGGACATCCCGCAGCCGCCGGACGGCGCCATCCCCATGCGTGACGGCGGTGGCATCGTCGGCTTCCTCGCCTCCGACCCGCTCGCGACCGCCGTCACCGAGTGGCCGGCCATCATCCTCCTCGTGCTGCTCGGGCTCTTCAGCCTGCTGCTCATCACCGGCACGCCCCTCCACGAGGTGCCCCAGCGACTCGCCTACATCCGGGCCGCCTTCACCGGCGAGGTCCCCCCGCACGTCACGCCCGAGGAGGTCGCCGCCCGCGGTGGCGCCGCGGGAGATGCCCCCAAGGCCGCCGTGAGCCGGGCCCGCCGCAAGCGCTCCTCCTACGACGACGAGTCGCTCGACGGCGAGCGTGACGGCGACACCGCCTACGACCAGGCCGCCGTCGTCCAGCCGGCCGATGGCCGCAAGGACCGGAAGAAGAAGGGCGCCGCCGCGCCGCCCGAGGACACCGTGCCCGTGGAGGCGCCGGCCGACGGTCCGCGCCCGGGGGAGAAGCGCCCGACGAAGAACCCCGTGGTCGCCCCGGCCAGGGCCGAGAGCAAGACCGTCCTCGAGGCCCCGCCCACGACCCAGCTCCCGCAGCGCGTCGAGCAGCTCGCGCTCGCCGGCGACGTGACCTACACCCTCCCGGACAGCCAGTACCTCAAGCCCGGCGCGCCGCACAAGGAGCGCTCCGAGGCCAACGACAAGGTCGTCGAGGCGCTCACGAGCACCCTCGACGAGTTCGGCATCGATGCCCAGGTCACCGGATTCCACCGCGGTCCGACCGTCACCCGGTATGTCGTCGAGCTCGGTCCGGGCGTCAAGGTCGAGCGCGTCACCGCGCTGTCGAAGAACATCGCCTACGCCGTGGCCTCCGCCGACGTGCGCATCCTCAGCCCCATCCCGGGGAAGTCGGCCATCGGCATCGAGATCCCCAACACCGACAAGGAGATGGTCTGCCTCGGTGACGTGCTGCGCTCGGACGTGGCCCGCAACAACGAGCACCCCATGGTCATGGGCGTCGGCAAGGACGTCGAGGGAGGCTATGTCATCGCCAACCTCGCGAAGATGCCGCACATCCTCGTCGCCGGTGCGACCGGCTCCGGTAAGTCCTCCTTCGTCAACTCGATGATCACCTCGATCCTCATGCGATCCACGCCGGACGAGGTGCGGATGGTGCTCGTCGACCCGAAGCGGGTCGAGCTCACCGCCTACGAGGGCATCCCGCACCTCATCACCCCGATCATCACCAACGCCAAGAAGGCGGCCGAGGCCCTCCAGTGGGTCGTGCGCGAGATGGACATGCGCTACGACGACCTGGCCACCTACGGCTACAAGCACGTCGACGACTTCAACAAGGCGGTCAGGGCGGGCAAGGTCGAGCAGATCCCCGGCAGCGAGCGGGTCCTCGAGCCCTATCCCTACCTGCTCGTCATCGTCGACGAGCTCGCCGACCTCATGATGGTCGCGCCGCGCGACGTCGAGGACTCGATCGTCCGGATCACCCAGCTGGCGCGGGCCGCCGGGATCCACCTCGTCCTCGCCACCCAGCGGCCGTCCGTGGACGTCGTCACGGGCCTCATCAAGGCGAATGTCCCCTCGCGGATGGCCTTCGCCACCTCCTCCCTCTCCGACTCCCGGGTCGTCCTCGACCAGCCCGGCGCCGAGAAGCTCCTCGGCCAGGGTGACGCGCTCTTCCTGCCGATGGGCAAGTCCAAGCCGATGCGCGTCCAGGGCGCCTGGGTCACTGAGTCCGAGATCCACGACGTCGTCAGTCACGTCACCGGTCAGCTCACGCCGACCTACCGCGAGGACGTCGCGCCCGATACCCCGAAGAAGCAGATCGACGAGGACATCGGCGACGACCTCGACGTGCTCCTCCAGGCCACCGAGCTCGTCGTCACAAGCCAGTTCGGCTCCACCTCGATGCTTCAGCGCAAGCTGCGCGTCGGCTTCGCCAAGGCCGGCCGACTCATGGACCTGCTCGAGTCCCGTGGCGTCGTCGGCGCATCCGAGGGCTCCAAGGCCCGCGACGTGCTCATCACCCCCGAGGAGCTGCCGACGACCCTCGCCCTCATGAAGGGCGAGGACCCCCCGGAGCCCGAGGGCGAGGAGGCCTTCGACCAGGACTCCCCGGAGGAGGTCGAGGGGGGCGAGATGGCCGACACGACCGCGATGCCGGCCGCCCGGTCGGACCGCTATGCCGAGGACCCCATCGGGTCCGGTCCGCCGGCCGAGGAGTGGACCGAGGACGACGACGAGGACGCCTGGTCACTCACCGACCATCGGTGAGGACCCCGGCGTCGACGAGCTCGGCGCGGATGTCTGCGACGAACTCGAGGACCTCGTCCGTGCCCCGGACCGGACCGCCGGCGAGGAGGCCGTCACCCCCCAGGAGGACGCCACCGGGTGTCCCGGTCCCGAAGATCCGCCCCAACGTCCCACGGGGGTCGTGGAGGACCAGTCCCTCGAGCTCGGGGGCGGCGGTGACCGCCGCCGACACCGGGACGGAGACGACCGCGCGCACCCGGACCGGACCGAGCTCGGTGGCCCACCGGGGCAGGCGCGCGATCGGCTCGGCGCAGGGCCCGCACCCGGGGGAGATGAAGACGAGGAGGACCGCCCCCTCGCTGATGAGGTCGGTGAGCGGGTACGAGGTGCCGTCCGCGTCCTCGAGAGCAGCGAAGGGGATGGGCTGGCGGGCGTAGTCGAGCTCCTCCTCGGCAGGTCCCGGGGCCGGCGACGAGGCGAGGCGGTCCCCCTTCGTCCCACCGAAGGTCGCGGTGAGCGTCACAGCCGTGACGACGACGAGTCCCAGCCAGGCCCAGATGGTGGCGTCGGCGTCGACGACCCGTGCGGCGACCGAGGAGGTGGCGGTCGCCGACCAGAGCGTGAGGACCGCCAGGAGGACGAGCAGGACATTGCGCACGAGCGTGCGCCGGGTGACCTCACCGAGACCGAGCTCGCCGAAGCAGGAGCAGGTCACCGGGTGGTCGAAGGTCAGGGCCCGGGCGATGACGCCCAGGTAGGCGACGAAGAGGAGGAGCACGAGGACCGCCACCGACACGGCGCCGGGTGGTGGGACGGCGACGAGGGCCACCGCGAGGACGATCTCCGCCCAGGGGAGCACCCGGGGGGCGGGCGAGTCGGTGAGGGCGCGGGGGAGGTCCAGCTGCGCGAAGGCGCTCCGCGTGGCCTCGACCTGCCGAACCTTGCTCACACCGCTGACGACGAGCAGGGCAGCGAGGACGAGGGGCGGGAGGAGGAGCGGGCCGGTGAGCACGCCAGGAGTCTAGATCCGGGTCAGCGACCTAGAGTTGGCGCATGACCAAGGCCTGGTACGAGCTCGACAGCCGCCCCACGGGGACCCGCTACTGGGCCGCCGTCGTGCGCAAGCAGCCGTCCGCGGTGCTCGTGGCCGTCCAGCTCTTCGCCATCGCCCTGCTCCCGTGGGTCGAGGCGGAGCCCTGGGGGCGGGCGGTCATCGCCGGCCTCTCGCTCGTCGCGGTGACCTTCGGCATCTGGGTCATCCGCTCGACACCCGCCCTCACCTGGCTCGCCCTCCTCATCGGTCTGCCGGCCTTCGTCCTCGAGGTGTGGTCGGTCGTCGACGCCGACAACACGCCCGTCGTCTTCACGGCCCATCTCCTCCTGGCGGTCTTCTACCTCTACGTTGCCTACGGCCTCGTGGCCTACATGTTCGCCGACACCTGGGTGACGAAGGACGAGATGTTCGCCGTCGGGGCGGCGTTCACCGTCCTCCTCTTCGCCTTCGCGTACCTGTACTTCGCTGTCCAGACGGTCGCGCCGGGGTCCTTCGCGATGCCGGGCGGGGGCGACCAGCGCACCTTCCTCGAGCTGCTGTACTTCTCGGCCGCCAACCTCACGAGCGTCGGCCTCTCCGACATCACCGCCGTCGAGTCGCACGCGCGGGCCGCGGTGATCCTCGAGCAGCTCACCGGTGTCCTCTACGTGGCCATGGTCATCTCCCGGCTCGTGGCCCTCACCGTCATGCGGGCGAGGGGCTGACGGCGCGGCGTCATCGGCGTGGAGTCCGTGGCAGTGCCCCGGGGCGACCTAGAGTGGGGGTATGTCCGACACCCGTAGCGTCGCCCTCGTCACCCTGGGGTGCACCCGCAATGACGTCGACTCCGAGGAGCTGGCCGGTCGGCTCTCCGCGGAGGGCTGGACGCTCGTCGACGACGCCTCCGCCGCCGATGTCGCCGTCGTCAACACGTGCGGCTTCATCGAGCAGGCCAAGAAGGACTCCATCGACGCGATCCTCGAGGCCAACGACCTGCGGGAGCACGGCCGGACGCAGAAGGTCGTCGCCGTCGGCTGCCTCGCCGAGCGGTACGGCAAGGAGCTCGCGGACGAGCTGCCCGAGGCGGACGCCGTGCTCGGCTTCGACTCCTACACCGACATGTCGAGCCACCTGCGGGCCGTCCTCGACGGCCGCTCGCCCGAGGCCCACGTGCCCGGCGACCGTCGGACGCTGCTCCCGATCTCCCCGGTGGAGCGCGACGCGGCCGCCGGCGAGGTCGTGCTGCCGGGCCACGGTGCCGGCGACCTCCCGCGGGCCCGCCTCGACAACCGGCCGTGGGCCCCGCTGAAGATCGCCTCCGGCTGCGACCGCCGGTGCTCCTTCTGCGCCATCCCCACCTTCCGGGGTGCCTTCATCTCCCGTCGTCCCCACGACGTCGTGGCCGAAGGGAGGTGGCTCGCCTCCCAGGGGGTGCGTGAGCTCTTCCTCGTGAGCGAGAACAGCACCTCCTACGGCAAGGACCTCGGTGACCTCGACCTGCTCGAGCAGCTCCTGCCGGAGCTCGTCGCGATCGAGGGCGTCGAGCGGGTGCGGGTCTCCTACCTCCAGCCCGCGGAGATCCGCCCTGGGCTGCTGCGGGCCATGGCCAGCGTCCCCGGCGTCGTGCCCTGGTACGACATCTCCTTCCAGCACGCCTCCGGCCCGCTCCTGCGCCGGATGCGGCGCTTCGGCGACACCGACTCCTTCCTCGAGCTCATCGCGACCGTGCGGGAGCGCCAGCCCGAGGCCGGGATCCGGTCCAACGTCATCCTCGGCTTCCCGGGCGAGACGGAGGAGGACGTCGCCGAGCTCGAGCGCTTCCTCGTCGAGGCGCGACTCGACGTCGTCGGGGTCTTCGGCTACTCCGACGAGGACGGCACCGAGGGCGCGCTGCTCACCGACAAGGTCGACCCCGACGTCATCGCGCAGCGGGTCGACCGGGTGACCCGCCTCATCGAGGAGCTCACGGCCCAGCGGGCCGAGGAGCGCATCGGGGAGACGGTCTCGGTGCTCGTCGAGGAGGTCGATGCCGAGACCGGTGAGATCTCCGGGCGCGCGGCCCACCAGGGTCCCGACATCGACGGCGTGACCCTGCTGACGGGGTCTGTCGACGACCTGGCCCCCGGCGCCCTCGTCACGGCGACGGTCGTCGCCACCGAGGGCATCGACCTCGTGGCGGAGGTGGCCGCATGAGCCAGGACCAGACGGGCGCCCCCGGAGCCCCCCAGGTCGGCGCCGAGGCCGCGGCCCCGGAGCCCAGCCCGTGGAACCTTCCCAATGCCCTGACCGTCATGAGGATCCTCCTCGTACCGGTCTTCGTCTGGCTCATGCTCCGGCTCGGCGGGGACGACACGGTCTCCCGCTGGTGGGCGTGGGGCGTCTTCGCCATCGCGATCATCACCGACCGCATCGATGGCGATCTCGCCCGGGCGCGCAACCTCGTGACCAACTTCGGCAAGGTCGCCGACCCGATCGCCGACAAGGCCCTCACCGGGGCGGGTTTCATCACCCTGTCGATGGTCGGGGAGATCCCGTGGTGGATCACCGTCGTCATCCTCGCTCGGGAGATCGGCATCACCCTCATGCGCTTCTGGGTCATCCGGCACGGCGTCATGCCGGCCAGCCGGGGCGGCAAGATCAAGACCTTCCTCCAGGCGCTGGCCATCGGGCTCTTCGTCTGGCCGCTGAGCACCTTCCCCGTCGAGTGGTTCTTCCGTGGTCTCGCGTGGGTCATCCTCGTCGGCGCCCTCGTCGTCACCGTCGCGACCGCCATCGACTACGTCATGAAGGCGCTCACGTTGCGCACGACGAGCGACCGTGCGGAGATGAAGCGCCAGCGCAAGGCGGCCGATGACGGCTGACCCGGCCGCGTCCGCGGACGCGGCCGCTGGCCGCCTGCTCGAGGCGCTGGCCGCCCGCGGTTGGTCTCTCGGGACCGCGGAATCCCTCACCGGCGGCCTGCTCGCCGCGACGGTGGTCGGGGTCCCGGGTGCCTCGAGCGTCTTCGCGGGGTCCGTCGTCGCCTACGACCCGGCGGTCAAGACCTCCCTCCTCGGGGTCGATCCTCATCTCGTCGGGCGGGTCGGCACCGTGGCCGAGGAGGTCGCGTGCCAGATGGCCGAGGGAGCCCGTCGCGTGCTCGACGTCGACCTCGCGCTCGCCACGACGGGGGTGGCCGGACCGGGCCCGAGCGAGGGGCACCCTGCGGGGACCGTGTGGCTGGCCGCTGCGACTCCGACGGGAGTACTGGCGCGCCTGCTGACGTTGTCCGGGGAGCGGCCCGAGGTTCGGTCCGGAGCCGTTCTGGCCGCGCTTGTCCTCGGACGGGAGGTCACCCTGTCCGCTGACGGTGCCGCGGGGTACGGTGGAGCCTGATGGCGAAGATCAAGGAGGTGGACGCGATGGTGCTGCTGCGAGAAGAGCTCGGTGACGTGCTGCGTCACGCCCGCCGCGAGCAGGGGCGCACCCTGCGGGACATCTCCGCCGAGGCCGCCGTCTCCTTGGGCTACCTCAGCGAGATCGAGCGCGGTGAGAAGGAAGCGAGCTCCGAGCTCGTCGCCTCCATCTGCCAGGCCCTCGGCCTGCCGATGTCGGTGGTCTTCACCGAGATCGCCCAGCGGGCGGA
>DXAR01000099.1 GCA_019116945.1 Candidatus Janibacter merdipullorum
GGCGGCGGCGCCGCCCTCGACGGTGAAGAGTCCCTCGTCGACCCACTCGGAGGCCTCCTCCGCGGACAGTCCGAGGTGCCGCTGCAGAGCGCTGGTGAAGCCGGCGAGCTTGCGGATCGAGGGCACGAAGCGCCGCGGCCCCGTAGCGAGCCCGATGCGACGGTGCCCGAGCTGCGCGAGGTGCGCGACCGCGAGCGCCATCGCGTCCTCGTCGTCGGTCGAGAAGAAGGGGACGTCGATGTCGTCGACGAAGCCGTTGATGAAGGCGACGGGCATCCCGCGCGCGACGAGGCTGCGGTAGCGCTCGTGGTCGGCCGTCGTGTCCGCGTGCCGCCCCGAGACGAAGATGATGCCGGCGACGCCGTGGTCGAGGAGCGACTCGACGTACTCGTCCTCCGAGATGCCGCCGGGCGACTGGGTGCAGAGCACGGGCGTGTACCGGCGCCGGGCGAGGCCGTCCTCGATGACCTGGGCGAAGGCGGGGAAGACCGGGTTGTCGAGCTCCGGGACGACGAGCCCGACGAGGCCACCGCTCCTGCGACGCAGCTTGGCCGGCCGCTCGAAGCCGAGGATGTCGAGCGCGGTGAGCACCGACTGCCGCGACGACTCGCTCACCCCCGACTTGTCGTTGAGCACGCGACTGACGGTTGCCTCGCTGACGCCGGCCTGAGCGGCGATGTTCGACAGGGTGCCCATGGGTGCATCGAACATCTCTTTCACGACTTGCGCAAGGTCTTCCAAATCATGCAAAACATTGCTAGGTTCCGATACGCCCTTCACGGGTTCACCCTTCGCCACCTCTCCAAGGAGCACGCCATGCGTCGTTCGTTGCCCGGCATCACCGCTGCTGCCGGCGCTCTCGCCCTCGCCCTGACCGCCTGCGGTGGGAGCGGCACCAGCGGGAGCGACTCGTCGTCGAAGAGCCAGGCCGAGGTCGACCCGGCCACGCTCAAGGCCGAGCTGACGTGGTGGGACACCTCAGACCCCACCACCGAGGCGCCGGTCTTCAAGGACCTCATCAAGCGCTTCAACAAGAAGTACCCGAACGTCAAGATCAAGTACCAGTCCGTCCCCTTCGCCGACGCGCAGAACAAGTTCAAGACCGCGGCCGAGGCCGGGGAGGGCGCACCGGACGTCATGCGGGCCGAGGTCGCCTGGGTCCCGGAGTTCGCCGCCGCCGGCCACCTCTACGCCCTCGACGGCACCTCCCTGCTCGAGGACAAGGACTTCCTCGAGACGCCGCTGTCCTCGAACGTCTACAAGGGCAAGACCTACGGCGTCCCGCAGGTCACCGACACGCTCGGCCTCATGTACAACAAGAAGCTCTTCAAGGAGGCGGGCATCAACAAGCCCCCGACCACCTGGCAGGAGGTCGAGGAGGCCTCGAAGAAGCTCAAGGACAAGGCCGGTGTCGACGGCATCTACCTCAACAGCGCCGGGTACTTCGTGCTCCCCTTCATGTACGGCGAAGGGGGTGACCTCGTCGACGACGAGAAGAAGCAGATCCTCGTGGGGTCGGACGAGAACAAGGCGGGCATCAAGACCGCCGTCGACCTCATCGACTCCGGCGCGGCGCCGAAGCCGGACGCCAACGACGCCTACGGGACGATGATGACCCTCTTCAAGGAGGGCAAGGTCGGGATGATCATGAACGGTCCGTGGGAGGTCGCGAACATCACCAAGGACCCGGGCTTCGGAGGCACGAAGAACCTCGGCATCGCCCCGGTCCCGGCTGGCTCGAAGGGGGCCGGCTCCCCCGTGGGCGGTCACAACTACGTCGTCTACTCGGGCCTGGACGAGAAGAAGGCCGACGCGGCCACCGCCTTCATCGAGTACATGAGCTCGCCGGAGTCGCAGGCCTACATCGCCGAAGAGCTCGGCCTGCTGCCGACGAGCGAGAAGGCCTACGAGCTCGTCAAGGACAACGCGCAGGTGACGGCATGGGAGGAGCCGCTCAAGGTCTCCAAGCCCCGCCCGTGGATCCCCGAGGGCGGCCTCTTCTTCACGCCGCTCGACGCGATGGCGACGAAGACCCTCGTCCAGGGCGACGACGTCTCGAGCACGCTCGACGCGACGGCGAAGACGTACAAGTCCGACGTCGTCCCGGAGTACGAGCTGCCGTGACCTCGTCGATCACCGCGGAGCCCGACCTCGAGTCGGGCTCCGCCCCTCGGGGCCGGGTCCGTCAGCTCCTCGACAAGCACTGGTACGCGTGGGCGATGGTCCTGCCCACCGTCCTCGTTCTCGGGGTGCTCGTCATCGCCCCGCTGCTGCAGGGCATCTACCAGTCCTTCACGAACCTCAACGAGTCCAACAGCCGCGACGTCGTCTGCACGAAGACGCTCGGCGGCGGCCAGGAGTGCGTCGACAACCCTGACGGGGCGCACTGGGTCGGTCTGCACAACTACGTCGAGCTCCTCACCGGCGGCCACGGCAACTTCTGGATGCTCTTCGTCAACACCATCGTGTGGACCGCCTCGTGCGTCGCCCTGCACTACCTCGTCGGACTCGGTCTCGCCGTCCTGCTCAACCGCAACTTCCGCGGGCGCTCGCTCTACCGCGTGCTGCTCATCGTCCCGTGGGCCGTGCCCGCCTTCGTCAGCGCCTTCGCGTGGAAGTTCCTCTTCAACCCGCGCTTCGGGATCATCAACTCCACGCTGAGCGGCGTCGGGCTCGACCCCGTGGACTGGTTCAACCACCGCTGGACCGCGATGTTCGCCGCCATCGTCACCAATGTCTGGCTCGGTGTCCCCTTCATGATGGTCGCCCTGCTCGGCGGGCTGCAGTCCATCCGCGCCGACCTCTACGAGGCGGCCGAGATGGACGGAGCCACGCCGTGGCAGCGCTTCCGCCACGTGACCCTGCCCGGCCTGCGACCCGTCAGCTCGACGGTCGTCCTGCTCGGCACCATCTGGACCTTCAACATGTTCCCGATCATCTTCTTCGTCACCGGTGGAGAGCCCGCCGGCGAGACCGAGATCCTCGTGACCGGGGCCTTCCGCGCGGCCTTCGAGGGCCAGCGCAACTACTCGCTCGCGGCGACCTATGGCGTGCTCATCCTCTCGATGCTCATCGTCTACGCCGGCATCTACCGCCGCATCCTCAGCAAGAAGGGAGAGGTCTGGTGAGTCGTCGTCCCCGCGGTCGCGGGCAGCGGAGCGTCGGTGCATCGATCGCGCTGCACGCCACCCTCATCACCGCCACCGTCATCGCGCTCTTCCCCGTCGTCTGGGTCTTCCTGTCCTCGCTCAAGCCGAGGAGCGCCATCCAGTCGAGCCGGATCACCCTCTTCGACCAGCCGAGCCTCGACAACTACCGCCGCGTGCTCCTCGAGACGAGCTTCCCGACGTGGTTCCTCAACTCGATCGTCGTGGCCGGGCTGACGATGGTCTTCGGCATGGCGATGTCCGCCACCGCCGGGTACGCGTTGAGCCGCTTCAACTTCCCCGGCAGGCGCGGGCTCATGTGGCTCTTCCTCGTGACGCAGATGTTCCCCGTCGCGATTCTCATCGTGCCGATCTACACGATCATGGCCGACCTCGGGCTCATCGACACCAAGCTGTCGCTCGTCATCGCCTACTGCTCGGTCGCCGTCCCCTTCTGCACCTGGATGCTCCGGGGGTACTTCGACACGATCCCCCGCGACCTCGACGAGGCAGCGGCTCTCGACGGCCTGGGCCCCTTCGCGACCTTCTGGCACGTCGTCCTGCCGCTCGCCAGGCCGGGGCTGGCCGTGACCGCCTTCTACACCTTCATCACCGCGTGGGGCGAGGTGGCCTACGCCATCGCCTTCACGCTGAGCGACTCGAAGCTGACCCTCGGTGCGGGGCTCCAGCAGTTCGTGCCGCAGTACAACCCGCAGTGGGACCTGCTCACCGCTGGAGCGGTGCTCATCATGGTCCCCGCGTCGCTCGTCTTCTACTTCGCCCAGAAACACCTTGTCGCCGGCCTCACCGCTGGTGGGACCAAGGGATAGGAGCCCCGATGTCCACCCCCGTCCTCTTCGACTCCGCCAGCCGGGTCTACCCCGGCTCGACCACGCCCGCCGTCGACGCTCTCCACCTCGACATCGACCCCGGTGAGTTGCTCGTCCTCGTCGGCCCCTCCGGGTGCGGCAAGTCCACGAGCCTGCGCATGCTCGCCGGGCTCGAGGACGTGACCTCCGGCTCGATCCACGTCGGTGGTCGGGACGTGACGCACCTGCCGCCGAAGGACCGCGACATCGCCATGGTCTTCCAGAGCTATGCGCTCTACCCGCACCTCACCGTCGGGGAGAACATGGGCTTCGCCCTGAAGATCGCTCGCGTGTCGAAGTCCGAGATCCGCTCGCGCGTCGCCGAGGCCGCAAAGGTGCTCGACCTCGAGCCCCTGCTCGACCGCAAGCCGGCCGCCCTCTCCGGCGGTCAGCGCCAGCGCGTCGCGATGGGCCGGGCGATCGTCCGCGAGCCGCAGGTCTTCCTCATGGACGAGCCGCTGTCGAACCTCGACGCCAAGCTTCGCGTCCAGACCCGCACGCAGATCGCGACGCTCCAGCAGCGCCTCGGCGTCACGACCGTCTACGTCACGCACGACCAGGTCGAGGCGATGACGATGGGCGACCGCGTCGCGGTGCTCAAGGACGGCGTCCTGCAGCAGGCGGCCTCGCCGCTCGAGCTCTACGACCGTCCGACCAATGCCTTCGTCGCCGGCTTCATCGGGTCCCCGGCGATGAACCTCGGGACCTTCCGCGTCACCGACGGCGCGGCGGTCGTGGGAGGCGCCAGGGTCCCGCTGTCCCGCGCGACCATCGCGGCCCTCACCGAGGACGAGGTCGTGCTCGGCTTCCGCCCCGAGGCCGTCGAGGTGGTGAGCCAGGGCACCGAGGGCGCGCTGGCCATCGAGGTGCTCGTCGCCGAGGAGCTGGGCTCCGAGGCCTTCCTCTACGGCAACCTCGTGGGCGGCGAGCTCCACGCGCCGCACCTCGTCGCCAAGGTCCCGCCGCGCAGCGTCCCGGAGAAGGGCAGCCTGGTCCACCTGCGGATCCAGCAGGACCGGCTGCACCTCTTCTCCGCGAGCACGGGCGAGGCGCTGCCCTCCTGACCCGATCGAGCGGCCCGGACCGGCTCGGAGGTCAGCGCGGGGCGGGACAGCGTCGGTCGAAGTCGTCCTTCAGCAGCTGCGGCTGGAAGTCCGGGTTGTCCTTGGACCAGAAGTAGACCTCGATGGTGGAGGAGTCCCGCTCCATGACCTCCGAGACCTTCATCGTCGTGTCGGCCGCGGCCCGCGCCTGGGTCCACCGCTCCCGCTTGCCGGACGCGGAGTCGGTCTCCGGGAGCGTGTAGACGACCTTGAGGTCGGTCGTCGCGAGCTTGCGGGCGACCTCGCCGAGCGGCTCGTCGTGCAGGGCCATGCAGTGCAGCGGCTGCCCCTCGGCGAAGAGCCCCTCGGGCGCGGGGACCACCGGCGTGGCCTTGGACGTCGACCGGGTTGTCGTCGACGTGGACGTCGAGGCAGGCGCGGCCGGCACCGTCGCGGGCCCGCTGGGCCCGCCGTCGGACGCGGCCCACAGGGCGACCCCGACGAGGGAGGCCGCGACCCCGGCCGCCGCCAGTCCGGCGATCAGCCGCAGGGGTCGCCCCGTCCTGCCGCGGCCGGATCCGGTCGCGGACCCCAGCGGTCGGTCGGCACCGTCCAGCGCGGCGAGCCGCTCGCGGGCCGCGGCCACCTGCGTGTCGTCGACGCCGGTCAGGTCGGCGCGGTGGCCCTGCACCGCCACGAGGTCGTGGTCGTCGTGGTTGATCTCGTCGTGCTCGAGCACATCCCTGCTCATGGGTGACCCCCCTCGGTGTCGTGGTCGGTGCCGTCGTGGTCGGTGAGCGCCGCGCGGACCCGGGCGCGTGCCCGGTGCAGCCGTGAGCGCACGGTGCCGATGGGCAGGTTGAGCGCCTCCGCCACCTCCGCGTAGCTCATCTGGGCGTGGGCGACGAGCAGCAGCACGTCACGCTCGTCGTCGCGCAGGTCGGCCAGCGCGCCGGCGAGGGCCCGCCCGCGGGCCTGCGCATCGACCCGGGCGTCGATGTCGCCGAGGCCGGTGTACCCCTCGACGAGCGGGTCCGCACCGAGTCGCGCGTGGGCCCGGTAGCCGCGAACCTCGCTGCGCCGGTGCTTGGCGAGGAGGTTGGTCGCGATGCCGAAGAGCCAGGCGCGATGACCTCCCTTCGTCGGGTCGAAGCGGTCGCTGTGCTCCAGCGCGCGGACGAAGGTCTCGCTCGCGAGGTCCTCGGCCGTGTGGGCGTCCACCCGTCGCGCGAGGTACCCGTGGACGTCCCGGTAGTGCTGGTCGAAGACGTCGAGCAGCGTGACCGGGCGCGAGGTCGCCCCCTGCGCGGCCTCATGCCCGGTCATCACTGCTCCCTTCGTCGCCCATGTCGCCATGGTGCTCTCCGTCGCGCTCACACCTGTTCTTCCCCGCACGTCGCGGATCGGTTCCCGCCCCCGCTCGACGGGCCGCGACCGGCTGGCACACTGGGCTCGCGATGACGGAGCACCGGGCGGGGAGACGCTGGAGGACGCTGCTGGCGTGGGCCGGCTTCGGCGTCCTCGTCCTGTGCGTGCTCGCCGTCGCCGCCATGTACCTGCGCGGTGGCCGCACGAGCATCGGGGTCGTCATCGCCGCCGCCCTGCCCGTCGTCGTCGGGGTCGCCCTGGTGGCCGCGCTCGTGTCGTGGCGCCACCTGCGCTGGTGGCGGCTCGCCCTCGTCGCCGCCCTGCTGCTCAGCCAGGCACCGCTGCTCGACCACGTCGTCGCCGACCCGCGGCCCGTGGCCGAGGACGGGCCGACGATCACGGTCGCGACGCTCAACACGGCGTGGGCGGGCCCAACCGACGCGGAGCTCGTCGACCTCGCCGACGGCGCCGACGTGCTCGCCCTGCAGGAGTGGGACCCCGGACGCACCGATGGCCTGGGTCGCGCCCTCGGCCCGCAGTGGCGGCTCGCCGCCAGCGACCACGACGACTACATCGGGACCGACGTCGACGTCTGGGTGCGCAGCCCGTGGACGGTCGCCTCGTCCACCCCGCTCGCCGGTCGGCAGCCCGGAAGTGCACTGCGGCTGCGCCGGGGTGGCACGGAAGTCACCGTCGTCGGCACGCGCCTGCAGAACCCCGCCTTCCTCGCGGCCGACCGCTGGGGCGAGGGGCTGGACTCCCTTCGTCTGGCGGCCGAAGGGAGTGACGGTCCGGTCATCGTCCTCGGCGACCTCAACGCACCGCCCAGCGCGGTCGCCTACCGGCGGTGGGTGAAGCGAACAGGCTTGCGGGACTGCACCGCTCAGCTCGGGTCCGGGTTCCCCGGCACGTGGGGGCGGACGCGCGGAGCCGCCTACGGGCCGGTGCCGATCGACCACGTGACGACCCGCGGGGCCGCGTGCACCGCGCTCGAGGTCACCCGCGAGCGGGGCAGCGACCACCGGGCACTCACCGCGACCGTGGCGCTGGACTGATCACCCCAGCCGGGCGAAGGGGGCCGCGGCCTCCAGTTCGAAGGCGAGCTCGAGGAGGAGCCGCTCCTGCCCCCTTC
>DXAR01000100.1 GCA_019116945.1 Candidatus Janibacter merdipullorum
GGCTCACCTCGGCCGAGCTCAAGCCGAAGCTCACCGGTGACCAGCGCTACCGCGTCCTCGCGAAGAACATCTCCCCGCTGACCTGGCGCAAGATCAACGCGCTGGGCATCCCCGGCGTCTACTCCGAGCGGTCCTCGCAGCGGACCTACCCGCAGTCGACGACGGTCGCCTCGCTCGTCGGCTTCGTCCAGCCCCAGGACCAGACCGCCGGCGCCGGCCTCGAGCTGCAGTTCGACGACATCCTCAAGGGCAAGCCCGGCAAGGCGACCTACGAGATCGCCCAGGATGGCTCGCGGCTGCCCAATGCCAGCGACGACGTCAGCTCGGCCGAGCCGGGTCGGGACATGCGCCTGACGATCGACAACGACATCCAGTGGTACGCGCAGAATGCCCTCGCGGACAAGGTCGAGGAGACCAAGGCGCTCTCCGGCACGGTCGTCGTCCAGCGCGTCGACACCGGCGAGCTCGTCTCGCTGGCGTCCTACCCGACCTTCGACCCCAACGACATGTCGGACAGCAAGGGCAACTACACCAACCTCGCCTTCAGCGACGTCTTCGAGCCCGGCTCGACGTCGAAGATCATCACCGTCGCGGCCGGGCTCGAAGAGGGCGAGATCACCCCGAAGACGCCGATGATCCTCCCGGACTCGATGCAGCGCGGGAACCACACCCTCCGGGACTCCCACCCGCACCCCGACGAGTACCGCACCGTGGCGGGCGCGCTCGCCGAGTCGAGCAACACCGGGACGATGCTCATCGGCGAGACGATGTCGCCGTCGGTCCTCGAGGGCTACATGCGCGCCTTCGGGTACGGCTCGACGAGCGGGTCGGGTTTCCCGGGCGAGTCCGAGGGGCTGCTGCCCCCGGCGGAGGAGTGGAACGGCTCCCAGCGCTACACGGTGACCTACGGCCAAGGCGTCTCGACGACGGCCGTCCAGGTGACCAATGCCTTCCAGGCCCTGGCCAACGACGGGGTCCGGATCAGCCCGACCTTCGTCAAGGAGGTCGGTGACGGCGAAGGGGGCTGGACCGAGGGCAAGGCCGGCAAGCGCACCCGCGCCGTGTCCCAGAAGACGGCCAACGAGGTCTCCCGGATGCTCGAGGGCGTCGTGTCCGAGGAGGGCACCGCGCCCCAGGCCCAGATCAAGGGCTACCGGGTCGCGGGCAAGACCGGGACGGCCGACCGCTACGACAGCGAGACCGGCGGCTACTCGGGCAAGACCGCGAGCTTCATCGGCTTCGCGCCCGCGGACGACCCGGAGCTCGTCGTCTCCGTCATCCTCCAGCGCCCGATCAAGGGCTACTACGGCGGTCAGGTCGCGGCCCCGGTCTTCAAGGACGTCATGACCTATGCCCTCCAGAAGGAGAAGGTGCCGCCGACGCCGGAGGACGACGACGGGCCCAAGGTGCGGACCACGCTGCCGCGCAAACCCGCGGCCGACACCCCGGGCCTGCTGAGTGATGAGGGTTCCCCCAGCGGGGGGTAAGGTCGTCCATCGTGTCATTTCCACGTCCAGAGCGGGGGAGCCCGCTGACGCTGAGCGCCGTGGTTGAGGTCGTCGGACCCGACGCGGCGCGCGTCGTCGACGCCGCCACCGGCTCGGTCGAGGTCACCGGTGTCTCCCTCGACACGGCGACCGTGCGCCCCGGAGACCTCTACGCAGCGCTCCCCGGAGCCCGTGTCCACGGTGCCGACTTCGTCGAGGCCGCGATCGCCGCCGGTGCCGTCGCCGTGCTCACCGACCCGGACGGTGTCTCCCGGATCGCCGCGCGGGGCGTGACGATGCCCGTCGTCGAGGTTCCCGCCCCCCGGACCCGCCTCGGGGCCGTGTCCGCAGCCGTCTACGACAGCGCCGCCCGGCGGCCGACGATGTTCGGCATCACCGGGACCAACGGCAAGACGACGACCGCCTACCTCATGGTCTCCGCGCTCGAGGCCCTCGAGCACGCGACCGGCCTCATCGGCACCATCGAGACCCGCGTGGGCGCCGAACGGATCAAGTCGGTGCGCACGACCCCCGAGTCGACCGACCTGCACGCGCTGCTCGCGGTCATGGGGGAGCGCGGGATCGACGACTGCGTCATGGAGGTCTCCAGCCACGCGCTGACCCTCCACCGGGTCGACGAGGTCGTCTACGACATCGCCCTCTTCAGCAACCTCAGCCAGGACCACCTCGACTTCCACCACACGATGGAGGACTACTTCCGGGCGAAGGCGAGCCTCTTCACGCCAGAGCGCTCCCGCCACGGCGTCGTGTGCATCGACGACGAGTGGGGGTACCGCCTCGCGCAGGAGGCCACCGTCCCGGTGACCACGGTGACCTCGCGCCTCGACGTCGAGGCCGACTGGATCATCGGCGGCGACCCGCGCGAGGCCGACCTCAGCCTGACGAGCCTCGGCGAGGTCCTCTACCTCCGCTCCTCCCTGCCGGGGGACTTCAACCGCGTCAACACCGCGATGGCCGCCGTCGCGCTCATGCAGGCCGGCTACGCCCCCCGCGACGTGGCCGAGGCGGTGCTCAGCCGCCCCGACGTCCCCGGGCGGATGGAGCTCGTCGCCCCGAGCGACCCGGAGCGGCCCGATCTCGACGACCTGCCGACGGCGGTCGTCGACTTCGCCCACACCCCGGACGCCGTGGGGGCGGTGCTCTCCGCCCTGCGTCCGCAGACCAACGGCCAGCTCGTCGTCGTCCTCGGCGCCGGTGGCAGCCGCGATCCCGGCAAGCGCCCCGGCATGGGGGCCGCCGCGGCGGCCCACGCGGACGTCGTCGTCGTCACCGACGACAACCCGCGCGACGAGGAGCCGTCGGTCATCCGGGACGCCGTCGCCGAAGGGGTGTGGCCCCGATCCCGGGCGCGCCTCGAGGTCGTCCCCGGACGGGTCGCGGCCATCGAGCGCGCGGTCGAGATCGCCGCCGAGGGCGGGCCCGGTGCCACCGTGGCGGTGCTCGGCAAGGGCCACGAGCAGGGCCAGGAGGTCCGCGGCGAGGTCCGCGACCATGACGACCGGGTGGTCCTGCGTGCCGCCCTCGACCAGCGGAGCGTCACCCGATGATCCCCATGACCCTGGGCGCCGTCGCCGAGACCACCGGCGGGCGCCTCCACGGCTGCAGCCCGGAGGAGGCCGCCATCCTCCTCGTCGACGGTCCGGTCGTCACCGACTCCCGCGAGGCCGGCCCCGGCAGCCTCTACATCGCGCGGGTCGGCGAGCAGGCCGACGGGCACGACTTCATTCCCGGCGCCGCGAAGGGGGGAGCCGTCGCCGCCCTGACGACCCGCGAGGTCGACGGCCTGCCGGCCGTCGTCGTCGAGGACGAGCAGGCCGCCTTCGTCGCCCTCGCCCGCCACCTCGTCGACTCCCGGACCGACCTCACCGTCATCGGGATCACCGGCTCCTCGGGCAAGACGAGCACCAAGGACCTCCTCGGTGCCGTCCTCGCCGCCGACGGCGAGACCGTCGCGCCGCAGGGGTCCTACAACTCCGAGGTCGGCGTCCCCCTCACCGTCTGCCGGGTCACCCCGTCGACCCGTCACCTCGTCGTCGAGATGGGCGCCCGCGGCATCGGGCACATCGAGTACCTCACCCGGATCGCGCCGCCGCGCATCGGCATCGTCCTCAACGTCGGGCACGCGCACGTCGGTGAGTTCGGCTCGGTCGAGGCGATCGCCCGGGCCAAGTCCGAGCTCCCCGCCGCGCTGCCCGAGGACGGCGTCGCCGTCCTCAACGCCGACGACCCGCTCGTCGCGGCGATGGCCACCGGTCTGGCCGCCGAGGTCGTCCTCGTCGGCGAGGCCGAGGAGGCCGACGTGCGGGCCACCGAGGTCGTCCTCGACGAGGCGGGCCGACCCTCCTTCACCCTCATCGCCCCCTTCGGCACGGCGGCGGTGAGCCTCGACCTCGTCGGGCGGCACCACGTCGGCAACGCCCTGGCGGTCATCGCGGCGGCGCACGCGGCCGGCCTGGAGCTCGACACCATCCTCACGGCGCTGGCCACGGCCCGCCCGGTGAGCCGCTGGCGGATGGAGGTGACGACCCGCGAGGACGGCGTCGTCGTCGTCAACGACGCCTACAACGCCAACCCCGACTCGATGTCCGCCGCGCTG
Organism: Candidatus Janibacter merdipullorum; assembly: GCA_019116945.1. Taxonomy (GTDB): domain Bacteria; phylum Actinomycetota; class Actinomycetes; order Actinomycetales; family Dermatophilaceae; genus Janibacter; species Janibacter merdipullorum. The sequence goes on from DXAR01000100.1 coordinate 4,105, forward strand.
CGGTCCGTGGCCGCGATGGCCACGCCCGGTCGCCGCTGGGCGGTCCTGGGGGAGATGCTCGAGCTCGGCGACGACTCGGCCGTCCTCCACGCCCAGGTCGGCGCGGAGGCCGCCGAGCTCGGCTTCGACGAGGTGCTCGTCGTCGGCCCGGGGGCCAGCCCCATCGCCGAGGGCGCCGGCGCGGACGACCATTCCACCGCCGGTCCGCGGGTCCGCGTCGTCGCCGACGCGGACGCCGCCGAGGAGATCCTGCGCACCGATCTCGACGCGCGCGACGTCGTCGTTCTCAAGTCCAGCCGCGATGCCGGGCTACGGTGGCTCGGAGACCGCATCGTCCAGAGGGAGGCCCGCACGTGAAGGCGGTGGTCATCGCTTCTGTCGTATCGCTCGTCGTGGCCCTCCTGGGTACGCCGATGTTCATCCGGTATCTCGTCAAGCAGGGCTACGGGCAGTTCATCCGTGACGATGGCCCGACCTCGCACCACACGAAGCGCGGGACGCCGACGATGGGCGGTGCCGTCATCATCCTCGCGACTGTCATCGCCTATGCCGTCGCCCACCTGGTCCTGTGGCAGGCCCCGACGGTGAGCGGACTCCTCGTCCTCTTCCTCATGGTCGGCCTCGGAGCGGTCGGTTTCGCCGACGACTACATCAAGATCAGCAAGCAGCGCAGCCTCGGCCTGAAGTCGGGGGAGAAGCTCCTCGGGCAGACCCTCGTCGGCGTGACCTTCGCCGTCCTCGCCCTCCAGTTCCCCAACGACGCCTCGCGCACGCCGGCCTCGACGAACATCTCCTTCGTCCGCGACACCGCCCTCGACCTCGCCTTCTTCGGCCCCCTCATCGGCCTCATCCTCTTCATCCTCTGGGCCAACCTCATGATCGCCGGCACGTCCAACGGCGTGAACCTCACCGACGGCCTCGACGGGCTCGCGACCGGGTCCTCGGTCATGGTCTTCGCGGCCTACATCGTCATCTCCGTGTGGCAGTTCAACCAGAACTGCCAGGTCCACTCCAGCGCCAAGTGCTACGAGGTGCGAGATCCGCTCGACCTCGCCGTCGTCGCGGCGGCGGGCACCGGCGCCTGCTTCGGGTTCCTCTGGTGGAATGCCTCGCCGGCGAAGATCTTCATGGGGGACACCGGGTCGCTCGCCCTCGGCGGCGCCCTCGCCGGGCTGGCGATCCTCTCCCGCACCGAGCTGCTCATTGTCATCCTCGGTGGCCTCTTCGTGACGATCACCCTCTCGGTCATCATCCAGGTCGCCTCCTTCAAGACGACGGGCAAACGGGTCTTCCGGATGGCCCCCCTCCAGCACCACTTCGAGCTCCTCGGGTGGCAGGAGGTGACGATCGTCATCCGCTTCTGGATCATCGCGGGGCTCTTCGTCGCCGGCGGGCTGGCGATCTTCTACGGCGAATGGGTCGTGGGCGCCTCATGAGCGATCGCGATGCCCGGCTGAGCCGACTGACCCATCGCGACGCGGACTGGACCGGCCTACGGGTCGTCGTCACCGGTCTCGGTGTCTCCGGATTCGCCGCCGCCGATGCTCTCCTCGAGCACGGTGCCCGGGTCCGCGTCGTCGACGGCCAGACGCCGCAGCCCGAGACGCCGATGGCCGAGCGCGCGCAGATCCTCGAGGTCCTCGGCGCCGAGCTCCTCCTCGGCGACGGTGCCGAGACCGAGCTCCCCGGCCCGGCCGAGGAGATCGACCTCGTCGTCACCTCCCCGGGGTGGCCGCCGCACCAGCCCCTCCTCGCGGCGGCCGCGGACGCCGGGATCCCCATCTGGGGTGATGTCGAGCTCGCCTGGCGGTTGCGCCCGAGCGAAGGGGCGGCGCCCTGGCTCCTCGTCACCGGCACCAACGGCAAGACGACGACCGTGCAGATGCTCACCTCCATGCTCCGCGCGGCCGGGCTGCGCGCGGCGAGCGCCGGCAATGTCGGGACGCCGGTCCAGGAGGTCGTGCAGGACCCGCAGCCCTTCGACGTCATCGCCGTCGAGCTCTCGAGCTTCCAACTCCACTGGAGCCACTCCCTTCGCCCCCGGGCCGCGGCCTGCCTCAACATCGCCCCGGACCACCTGGACTGGCACGGCTCCCTCGAGGCCTACGCCGCCGACAAGGGGCGCGTCTTCGAGGGCGCCGAGATCGCCTGCGTCTACAACGAGGAGGACCCGGCCACCCGACGGCTCGTCGAGGAGGCCGATGTCCAGGAGGGCTGCCGCGCCATCGGCTTCACCCTCGGCTCACCCGGCCGCTCCGTGCTCGGCGTCGTCGAGGACGTCCTCGTCGACCGGGCCTTCGTCGAGGACCGGGCCACGACCGCGGCCGAGCTCGGCTCCCTCGCCGACGTGCAGGGGGAGGCGCCCGCCGTCGCCCCTCACCTCGTCGCCAATGCCCTCGCGGCCGCCGCCCTCGCCCGCGCCCACGGCGTGCCGCCCGTCGCCGTCCGGGACGGCCTGCGCGCCTGGCAGCCCGAGCCGCACCGCATCGCCCACGTCGCGACCGCCGCGGAGGTTCACTGGATCGACGACTCCAAGGCGACCAACCCCCACGCCGCCCGGGCCAGCCTCGTCGCCCACGAGAGCATCGTCTGGGTGGCGGGCGGCCTGCTCAAGGGCGCCGACGTCGACGACCTCGTCGCGACGGCCGCCCCGCACCTGCGCGCAGCGATCCTCATCGGGCGGGACCGACAGCAGATCGCCGACGCGCTCGCCCGACACGCCCCTGACGTCCCCGTGATCGACATCGCGGCGACGGACACTGGGGCGATGGACCTCGTGGTCCGCCACGCGGGAGAGCTCGCTCACCCGGGCGACGTCGTGCTGCTGGCCCCGGCAGCCGCGTCGATGGACATGTTCGACAACTACGGGGTCCGCGGCGACGCCTTCGCCGCAGCGGTGGAACGGTACGTGCAGGAGGGGTGACGTGAGCAGCAACGCAGCGACTGGCCGTGGCTCCACGGCAGGTCGCGCTCGCGGCTCGGCCCTCGAGCAGTGGACGGCGCGCTTCGAGTCGCCGATGACGACCTACTACCTCCTCCTGGGGGTCGTCGGCTTCCTCGTGAGCATCGGCCTCGTCATGGTCCTCTCGGCCTCGATGATCGTCTCGCTCAAGGAGAACGACTCCTCCTTCACGATCTTCCTCAAGCAGTTCCTCTTCGCGGCCGTCGGTGCGGTCGCGTTGTGGTGGGCCTCCCGGCGCAGCGTGCGCTTCTGGAAGCGCTTCGCCCTGCCCGCGCTCATCGCCTCCTTCCTCCTCCTCGGCCTCGTGCTCAGCCCCCTCGGCTTCGGCTTCCAGGGCAACCGCAACTGGGTCGCCCTCGGCCCGGTGACCCTCCAGCCGAGCGAGATCGCCAAGATCGGGCTCGTCCTCTCCGGCGCCCTCATCCTCGAGGCCAAGCGCGCGCTCCTCGGCTCGATCACCCACGCGCTCATCCCCTTCGCCCCCGTGGCCGCGGTCGTCGTCGGCCTCGTCATGCTCGGCCACGACCTCGGCACGGCGATGACCATCTGCGCGATCGTCGGGGGCATGCTCTTCGCGGCGGGGGTGCGCAAGCGGTGGTTCGTCGTCGGCGCGGGCGCCGTCGTCGCCCTCGTCGTGGCGGCGACCAACCTCGGCGGCAACCGCATGCAGCGCATCCAGATCTGGCTCGACCCGGCGCAGTGCGCACCCAACACCGAGCTGTACTACGCCATCTGCCGGCAGCCGATGCACGGTCGCTATGCCCTCGCCGACGGCGGCTGGACCGGCGTGGGTCTCGGCGGCAGCCGGGAGAAGTGGGGCTGGCTCTCCGAGCCCTACAACGACTTCATCTTCGCCATCATCGGCGAGGAGCTCGGGCTCCTCGGCACCCTGGCCGTCCTCGGGCTCTTCGCCGCCTTCGCCCTCGCCGGGCTGCGCCTTGTCACCCGCACCGAGGACTTCTTCGTCCGGGTCGTCACCGCGGGCATCTGCACGTGGGTGCTCGTCCAGGCGATCATCAACATCGGCGCGGTCATCGGCATGCTGCCGGTGATCGGCGTCCCGTTGCCCTTCGTCTCCTCCGGTGGGTCGTCGCTCGTCACGTCGATGCTCGCCGTGGGCATCTTGCTCAGCTTCGCCCGGAGCGAGCCGGGGTGCTCTGAGATGATCGCAGCGAAGCCCTCCCGGGTGCGCGCCCTGCTCGCCCGGTTCCCGAGCAGGAGGACCTCCACGCGATGACGCCCACCCGCCCCACCCGCGTCCTGCTGGCGGGGGGTGGCACCGCCGGGCACGTGTCCCCGCTGCTCGCCCTCGCCGACTGCCTCCGCCGCCGCGACCCCGCGGTCGACATCCTCGCCCTGGGCACCTCGGAGGGCCTGGAGTCGCGGCTCGTCCCCGAGCGCGGCTACGACTTCACGACGATCCCCAAGGTGCCCCTGCCGCGCAAGCCCTCGAGCGACCTCGTCCGGCTCCCCGTCAACCTGCGCCGGGCCGTGGCCGCCGCCGGCCGGGCCATCGAGCAGGTCGACGCCCAGGTCGTCGTCGGCTTCGGCGGCTATGTCTCCACCCCGGCCTACCTCGCGGCGCGCAAGGCCGGCGTGCCCATCGTCATCCACGAGCAGAATGCCCGGGCCGGCATCGCCAACAAGGTCGGCGCGCGCTTCAGCGACCACGTCGCCGTGACCTTCCCGGGGACCAAGCTCGCCGGGGGAGAGGTCATCGGCATGCCCCTCAGGCCGGAGATCGTCCGGCTCGACCGGCCGGCCCTGCGGGCCGAGGCCCGCGCCGGTCTCGGGCTGCGCGAGGACCTGCCCGTCGTCCTCGTCACCGGCGGCTCGCTCGGCGCCAAGCGGCTCAACGATGCCTTCGAGGCGAGCGTGGCGACGCTGCGCGACGCCGGGGTGCAGGTCCTTCACGCGACCGGTGCCGGCAAGGACTTCGCCGCCACCGGCGGTGACGAGTCGGTGCCCTATGTCGTCATGCCCTATGTCGACCGGATGGACCTGGCCTACGCCGCCGCTGACGTCGTCGTCTGCCGGGCCGGGGCCAACACCGTCTGCGAGCTCACCGCTGTCGGACTGCCTGGTGTCTACGTCCCGCTGCCCATCGGCAACGGCGAGCAGCGGCTCAACGCCGCGGGCGTCGTCGAGGCCGGGGGCGGGCTCCTCGTCGAGGACGCCGACGTCGACGCCGCCTGGATCGCCTCCGAGATCGTGCCGCTTCTCCGGGACGCGCCCCGGCTCGACGCGATGTCCGCGGCCGCGGCATCGGTGGGCCACCGCGACGCCGACGAGACCCTCGCGGACCTCGTGACGAGCGCCTGGGAGGGTGGCCGTCGTGGCTGACGAGCTGCCACCCGTCCCGCGCAACCCTCGCTTCGACGTCCTCGCCCCGCGGGTCGAGGTCGGTGACCTCGGCGCGGTCCACGTCCTCGCCGCGGGCGGTGCCGGCATGTCGGCGATCGTCCGACTCCTCCTCGACGCCGGTGTCACCGTGAGCGGGAGCGACGCCAAGGACTCGCCCCTCCTCGAGCGCCTGCGCCAGCGCGGGGCCCGGCTGTGGGTCGGCCACGACCCGGCCCATCTCGAGGGGGTCGACACCGTCGTCGTCTCCTCGGCGATCCGGGAGGACAACCCCGAGCTCGCCGCGGCCCGGGAGCAGAGCCTGCGCGTCCTCCACCGCAGCCAGGCCCTCGCCGCGGCGATGGGTGCCCGGTCCCGCGTCGCCGTCGCCGGCGCCAACGGCAAGACGACGACCTCCTCCATGCTCACGGTGGCCCTCCTCGAGGCGGGGGAGCGGCCCTCCTTCGCGCTCGGTGGCGAGCTGTCCACCCAGGGGGTCAACGCCGCGCTCGGGACCGGCCCCGCCTTCGTCGCCGAGGCCGACGAGTCCGACGGCTCCTTCCTCGCCTACCGGCCCGAGGTCGCCGTCGTCACCAACGTCCAGCCCGACCACCTCGACTTCTACGGGGACTTCAGCACGGTCGAGGCCGCCTACCTCGAGTTCGCCACGACGATCACCGACGGTGGCCTGCTCATTGCCTGCGCCGACGACGCCGGAGCCGTGCGCCTCGCCGAGCGGGCGACGGCGGCGGGCGTGCGGGTCCTCACCTACGGCTTCGCCGCCGGCAGCGACCTACGGCTCGTCGACCCCGAGCTCGACGGGACGACGGCCTCGGCCGGCCTCGTCGACGGCGGGACCCGTCGGGAGCTCGCGATCAGCGTGCCGGGCAGGCACAACCTCCTCAACGCAGCGGCGGCCTACGCGACCGCCACGCGCGGGCTCGGCGTCGCGCCCGAGGCGGTCCTCGCCGGGCTGTCCGCCTACGGCGGGACCCGGCGCCGCTTCGAGACGAAGGGGGCGGCCCGCGGCGTCACCGTCGTCGACGACTACGCGCACAACCCCGGCAAGGTCGAGGCCGTCGTGCGCACCGCCCGGGAGATCGCGGGCGAGCACCGCCTCGTCGTCCTCTTCCAGCCGCACCTCTACTCCCGCACCCGCGACTTCGCCGCGGAGTTCGCCGCCGGGCTCGCGCCCGCCGACGAGGTCCTCCTTCTCGACATCTTCGGCGCGCGCGAGGAGCCCGTCGACGGCGTCACCTCCGGACTCATCGCGCAGCCCCTCGCGGCGGCCGGCACCCCGGTCGCGGTCGTCGGCCGCGAGGCGGCCGTCGAGCGGGTCGCTGCCGGTGTCGCGAGCGGTGACCTCGTGCTCACGGTCGGCGCCGGCGACATCACCGAGCTCGGGCCCCGGATCCTCGCGGCCCTCGGGGCGGAGTGAGGTCGGGTGAGCAGCGGCACGAGGAAGGCCACCGAGCAGCGCTTCGCCGAGCGGGCGGCGCAGGCGAGGGGGCAGCGGTGGCGCCGGTGGCTCGTCGGCAGCCTCGTCGTGGTCCTGCTGGTCGCGATCGGCTACCTCTTCTGGCTGTCCCCGGTCTTCGCCGTGCGTGACGTCGAGGTCACGGGCTCCTCGGGCCTGACGACCGATGTCATCGAGGAGGAGCAGGAGCAGGAGATCGGTCGACCCCTGCTCCAGGTGGACCTCGACGACCTGGAGTCCCGCATCCTGGAGCGATCGCCGGGAGCCAAGGAGGTCACCGCGGAGCGGTCGTGGCCCCACACCATCAACCTCGACGTGACCTTGAGGGATCCGGAGCTCGCCGTGGCCACCGGGAAGGGCACCTACCGGGTGCTCGACATCGAGGGCGTGGAGATCGGCACGGAGTCCTCGGCGCCGAAGGGCGTCCCCACCGTCACGGCCGAGGAGGGCGCCACGGTCTCCGAGCACGGCGTCAAGGCGGCGAGCAGCATGCTGCGCGAGATGCCCGACGACCTGCGCGGGGACGTCTCCGCGGTCACCGTCGACGGGGCCGACCAGGTGAGCTTCCGCCTCGGCGGGACGACGGTTGTCTGGGGCGATGCCTCGAGTCCGGACGTCAAGGTGAGGGTCATCCCCGTGCTCCTCGAGAAGAAGCCGAAGGTCATCGACGTCTCCGCCCCCGACACCCCGGTGACGAGGGGATAGGCTGGGCGACACGCGGGGCCGTCGCGTTTGCCCTGAGGGCGCGCGCGGCATACGGTTCCCGCACACCGAGCGAGACCGAACTGTAACCCTGAAGTTCACCTTGAGCTACAGGGGGGTCGCACCACCGAGCAGCAGCACACAGGAGTCCAGCGTGGCAACAGCCCAGAACTATCTGGCCGTGATCAAGGTCGTCGGCATCGGCGGTGGTGGCGTCAACGCCGTCAACCGGATGATCGAGGTCGGCCTCAAGGGCGTCGAGTTCATCGCCATCAACACCGACGCGCAGGCACTCCTCATGTCGGATGCCGACGTCAAGCTCGACGTCGGGCGCGAGCTGACCCGTGGTCTCGGCGCCGGCGCCGACCCCGAGGTCGGCAAGAAGGCCGCCGAGGACCACGCCGAGGAGATCGAGGAGGTCCTCAAGGGGGCCGACATGGTCTTCGTCACCGCGGGCGAGGGAGGTGGCACCGGCACCGGTGGCGCCCCGGTCGTCGCGAAGATCGCCAAGAGCCTCGGTGCGCTCACGGTGGGTGTCGTCACCCGCCCCTTCACCTTCGAGGGCCGTCGCCGCGCCAACCAGGCCGAGTCGGGCATCGGCTCGCTGCGCGACGAGGTCGACACCCTCATCGTCATCCCCAACGACCGGCTGCTCTCGATCAGCGACCGCGCCGTGAGCATGCTCGACGCCTTCCGCAGCGCCGACCAGGTCCTCCTCTCCGGTGTCCAGGGCATCACCGACCTCATCACGACGCCCGGTCTCATCAACCTCGACTTCGCCGACGTCAAGTCGGTCATGCAGGGGGCGGGCTCCGCGCTCATGGGCATCGGCTCCGCCCGGGGCGAGGACCGGTCCGTCCAGGCCGCCGAGCTGGCGATCTCCTCGCCGCTGCTCGAGGCGAGCATCGACGGCGCCCACGGCGTCCTCCTGTCGGTGCAGGGCGGCAGCGACCTCGGTCTCTTCGAGATCAACGAGGCCGCCCGCCTCGTCCAGGAGGCCGCGCACCCCGAGGCCAATGTCATCTTCGGAACCGTCATCGACGACGCCCTCGGCGACGAGGTGCGCGTCACGGTCATCGCGGCCGGCTTCGACGGTGGTGTGCCGCAGCAGCGTCCCGACGACCGGGCGCTCGGGCAGGTCCAGTCCGGCGGTCAGGGACGACCGCAGCAGCAGGCTCCCGCCCAACAGGCGCCCGCGCAGCAGCAGGCACCGGCTCAGCAGCCTCCGGCTCAGCAGGCTCCCGCGCAGCAGCAGGCCCCGGCGCAGCAGCCTCCGGCCCAGGAGGCGGCTCCGGCGCAGCAGGCCCCCGCTCCGCAGGCGGCCCCGCAGAAGCCGGCCCCGGCCCAGCAGCAGCAGGAGCCCGAGCAGCAGCGTGGCCAGGCCTCCCCGCCGCGTCAGGTGACCTTCGACGACGGCGACGGCCTGGACATCCCTGACTTCCTCAAGTGACCGAGTGGCGCTGACCGACAGTCGTGTTCGCCTGGAGAGATGACGCCGCCGGTCTGGTGCGGGCCTTCACCGACCGTCACGGCGGGGTGAGTGGTGCTCCCTTCGCCGGGCTGAACCTCGGTGCCCACGTCGGCGACGACCCCGCTGCCGTCGCGGCCAACCGCGAGTGCCTCGAGGAGGGCATCGGGCTGCCCGTCGTCGTCGGCGACCAGGTCCACGGGACGGAGGTCATCCACGTGACCCGCGAGGTCCTCGAGGGGCCGCGCACCGCGACCGGGGCCGTCGGGACCGCGGACGCCCTCGTCACCGACCTCCCGGGGATCGCCCTGGGGGTGCTCGTGGCCGACTGCACACCCGTCCTCCTCCACGACGCGGCGGGTGGTTCCGTCGGTGTCGCCCACGCGGGCCGGCAGGGCATGACGAAGGGGGTCGTGCCGGCCGTCGTCTCGGCGCTGCGGGATCTCGGCGCCACCGATGTGCGGGCCACGGTCGGCCCGTCCGTGTGCGGGCGCTGTTACGAGGTGCCGGGCGACCTGCGTGACGAGGCCGCTGCCGTGGCTCGGAGCTCCGCGGCGATGACCTGGCAGGGGACCCCGGCCATCGACGTCGCCGCCGGGGTCGTCGAGCAGCTGAGCGCCCTCGGGGTCGAGACCGAGTGGGTGCCCGGGTGCGCCCGCGAGGACGAGGCCCTCTTCTCCCATCGGCGCGACGGGCGGACGGGACGGTTCGCCGGGGTCGTCGGGAGGACCGGATGACCCGACGCGAGGAGCTGGCCGAGGCCCTCGCGGCCGTCGAGGACCGGATCGCCGCCGCCTGCCGCGACGCCGGACGCCCGCGCGACGAGGTCCGGCTCGTCGTCGTGACGAAGTTCTTCCCCCGCAGCGACCTCGACCTCCTCGTCGAGCTCGGCATCACCGACATCGGGGAGAACCGCGAGCAGGAGGCCGCGGCCAAGCTCGCCGACGGGGGAGTGCCGTCGGGGGTGCGTGCCCACTACATCGGCCAGCTCCAGTCCAAGAAGGCCAACGCCGTCACCCGCTGGGCCGACGTCATCCAGTCGGTGGACCGGCCGAAGATCGTCGCGGCACTCGACCGCGGAGCGGCCGCGGCCGGGCGCGAGGTCACCGCACTCATCCAGGTGAACCTCGACGAGCGGGCCGGGGCCCACCGCGGGGGAGCCTCCCCGGCCGAGGTGCCGGCCCTCGCCGAGCAGGTCGCGGCGAGCGACTCCCTTCGCCTCGGTGGTCTCATGGCGGTCGCCCCCCTCGACGCCGACCCCGACCCCGCCTTCGCCCGCCTCGCCGGCCTGGCCGAGGACCTCAGGGCCGCCCACCCGGAGGCGGACTGGATCTCGGCCGGGATGAGCGGGGACCTCGAGTCGGCCGTGCGCCACGGCGCGACACACCTGCGTGTCGGGACGGCAATCCTCGGAACTCGTCCGTCACACCGGTAACTTCGGTGGCACCGACGAGGCACCCCAGTTTTGTAAGGATGAGGACATGACGGCACTCCGGACCGCGATGGTCTACCTCGGCCTCGCCGAGGACGACAAGCGCTACGACGAGTACGACGAGTACTACGACGAGTACGACGCTGCGGGCCCCGAGGTCGTCCAGGAGGAGCGTGCCGCCGAGGTCACGCCGCTGCGGCGTGTCCCGACGGCGCCGGCCGTGCGCGAGGTGGAGGTCACCCAGATGAACCGCATCACGACGATCCACCCGAGCACCTACAACGACGCCCGGGCCATCGGGGAGAGCTTCCGCGGCAACACCCCCGTCATCATGAACCTCTCGGACATGGACGACTCCGACGCCAAGCGCCTCGTCGACTTCGCCGCCGGGCTCGTCTTCGGTCTCCACGGCTCGATCGAGCGCGTGACCAACAAGGTCTTCCTCCTCTCGCCCGAGCACATCGAGGTGGACGCCGAGGGCGGCGAGCCCCAGCAGCCGCGCGCCCTCTTCAACCAGTCCTGAGGGACGCGCTCTAGGCTTCCTCCATGGAGATCGCCCGATCGGTGCTCGACCTGCTGCTGAGCATCTACTTCTACATCCTCATCGGACGACTCATCTTCGAGTGGATCCAGGTCTTCGCCCGTGACTGGCGGCCGACCGGTCCCGTCCTCGTCGTCGCCGAGGTCATCTACAGCCTCACCGACCCGCCGCTCAAGGCCATCCGCAAGGTCATCCCACCCCTTCGCCTCGGGGGAGTGGCGATCGACCTCGCCTTCCTCGTCCTCATCCTCGTGGTCTCGATCCTCCGGGTGATCGTCTAGTCTGGAGGGCGATGCCGTGTGCGCCCCCGCCGCACGAGGCCCACACCTGTCCGACTGCCAACGGAGGAAGCATGGCCCTCACCCCCGAGGACGTCCTCAACAAGACCTTTACCCAGACCCAGTTCCGCCGCGGTTACGATGAGCGCGAGGTGGACGACTTCCTCGACGAGGTCGTCGCCGAGATGCGGCGCATGGTCAAGGACTCGGAGGACATCCGGGCCCGTGCCCAGGACGGCGGGAGCTCCGCCGCCCCGGCCGCCGCGGCTGCTGCCACGACCGATGGCTCGGCCGACGAGGCCCTCGTCCGCGAGAACGCCGACCTCAAGTCCCGCCTCGAGGACCTCAAGGCGCGCTTCGAGAAGGAGACGACCGCCCGCGCGGAGTCGGAGAAGCGCGCCGGTGAGCTCGAGCGTCGCACCGCCGAGCTCGAGCAGGGAGCGAAGACCCGCGACGAGCGCGCCAAGGGCGACTCGGCCAAGGTGACCTCGGCCGAGCAGAGCGCCGACGAGCGCATCGCCACCGTCAAGGCCCGCGCCGACGAGGCCGAGAAGGCCGCGCAGGAGCGGATCGAGGCCGCCAACAAGGCGGCCGAGCGCGCCGAGGCCGAGGCCAAGCAGCGCCAGGAGCAGGCGAGCGCCGCGCAGGCCACCGATGGTGGAGCCGGCGAGATGGCTGCGGCCGCCGGTGGTGGCGCTGGCGCGTCCGGGCTCATCGCCCTCGCCCAGCGGCTCCACGACGAGCACGTCGCCGAGGGGCAGACCCAGCGCGACAAGCTCGTCGCCGAGGCCCAGCGCCAGCACGACGAGCTCGTGGCCAAGGGCCAGTCGAAGCACGACGAGCTGCTCTCCACCGGACAGACGAAGCACGACGACTTCATCAAGACCGGTCAGGGCAAGCGGGACCAGTTCATCGGCGAGGGCACGACGCAGCGCGACAAGCTCCTCTCCGAGGCCCAGACCAAGTCGACCTCGCTCGTCAGCGAGGCCGAGGCGAAGCGCAAGAAGATCCTCGACGACCTCAACGCGCAGAAGACGGCGATGGAGGCCCGGATCTCCGAGCTGACGACCTACGAGCGCGACTACCGTCGCAATCTCAAGGAGTTCATCTCCGGGCAGCTCAAGGGCCTCGAGTCCGCGCCACAGAATGCTCCGCAGAACGCGCCGCAGACCTCCTCCTCGGAGACGGCAGCGAAGAGCTGATCATCGGCTGACCGACCCACCGGTCACGACGAGAGGCGGTGGCACCTGCGAAGGGTGCCGCCGCCTCTCTCATGTCCGCCGGGGAAACACGGCGCGGTGGAGCGCCGCACGGACGCCGAAACGTCGTACCCTGCGTGGACTCAGGTTCGCGCTGACGGCGGACCTCCGATACGAGGACGGTCATGGCGGCGAAGAAGGCGACAGCCACGAAGAAGGCGGTCACGACGAAGAAGACCGCGGCGAAGAAGACACCGGCGAAGTCGTCGAAGAAGGCACCCGCGAAGAAGACGCCGACGAAGAAGACGGGCGCGGCGGCCACCGCGGCCCGGCTCGCCGTCCGTGAGGACGAGTCCCCCTGGACGGCAGCCGAGCTCAAGGGGGTCCGGGCCGATCTCAACGCCGAGATCGAGCGGCTGCAGGCCGAGATCTCCTCCTCCGAGTCCGATCTCACCGAGTTCCTCAAGGAGCCGGTCGACGGGGCCGGCGACGACCAGGCCGATGCCGGGGCCAAGTCCTTCGAGCGCGAGCACGAGCTGAGCCTCGTCGAGGGCGCCCGGATCGGCCTCGCGCAGAACCGCCACGCCCTCGAGCGGCTCGAGGACGGGAGCTACGGCACCTGCGAGTCCTGCGGCAACCCCATCGGCAAGCTTCGACTGCAGGCCTATCCGCGTGCGACCCTGTGCATGTCATGCAAGAGCAAGCAGGAGCGCCGCTGAGCGCCACAGACCCCCCAGAGCCCTCCGACGAGAGCAGGCCGGGGCCGGGGCAGCGCAGCGTTCTGCGCTGGTACGTCGTCGCCGCGGTCCTCACCCTCCTCGTCGACCAGGGGAGCAAGGCGTGGGCGGTTCGCGCCCTCGACGGGGGAACGGCCGTCCCCCTCGTCGGTGATCTCCTCTCCCTTCGCCTCATCCGCAACTCCGGCGCCGCCTTCTCCATCGGCGACTCGATGACGTGGGTCATGACGCTCATCGCCATCGGGGTCACCGTGGCGATCATCGCCGTCGCGACCCGAATCGGCTCCGCCCGCTGGAGCCTGGCGCTCGGCCTGCTCCTCGGGGGATCCCTGGGCAACCTCGGCGACCGCTTCTTCCGCGACCCGGGGCCGCTGCACGGCCACGTCGTCGACTTCATCGACTACGGCGGGCTCTTCGTCGGCAATGTCGCCGACATCGCGATCGTCGTCGGGGCGGCGGTGCTCGTGTGGCTCGTCTTCACCAACATCGAGATGGACGGCACCCGCCGCGACCCGGAGGAGGGCTCCGATGGGTGATGTCCGCAATGTGCTCGTCCCCGAGGGGCTCGAGGGGGAGCGGGTCGACGCGGCCGTCGCGCGCCTCTTCGGGCTCTCGCGCACCCGCGCGGCCGAGCTGGCCGCCGAGGGGCTCGTCGAGGTCGACGGGAGCGGTGTCGGCAAGGCGACCCGGGTGACGACCGGTGCCCGGATCGAGGTGACCCTGCCCGCGGCCCCCACGAGCGCGAGCCTCGAGATCATCGCCGAGCCCGTGCCCGGGATGTCGATCATCCACGACGACGACGACATCGTCGTCGTCGACAAACCGATCGGCGTCGCCGCGCACCCGAGCGTCGGGTGGTCCGGCCCGGACGTCCTGGGCGGGCTCAAGGCCGCCGGCTACCGGATCACGACGAGCGGCGCCAGCGAGCGGCAGGGGATCGTCTCCCGGCTCGACGTCGGCACGAGTGGCCTCATGGTCGTGTGCAAGAGCGAGTACGCCTACTCGGTGCTCAAGCGCGCCTTCAAGGAGCGCACCGTCGACAAGACCTACCACGCGCTCGTCCAGGGGCTGCCGGACCCGCACGTCGGCACCATCGATGCACCCATCGGCCGCCACCCCAGCGGCGAGTACCGGTTCGCCGTCATGGACTCGGGCAAGTACGCGGTGACCCACTACGAGCTCATCGAGGCCTTCCGGCACGCCTCCCTCCTCGACGTCACCCTCGAGACCGGACGGACGCACCAGATCAGGGTGCACATGGCCGCCCTTCGCCATCCGTGCGTCGGGGACCCGACCTACGGCGCCGACCCGACCCTGGCCCGGAGGCTCGGGCTGGAGCGGCAGTGGCTGCACGCGATGGGGCTGGGCTTCATCCACCCGGGGACGGGGGACTACGTCCACTTCGAGAGCACGTACCCGGAGGACCTGCAGGTGGCCCTGGACCGCCTCGACGCCATGTCCTGACCCGCCCCCCCATGACCGCATTTCCCTAGGGAAATGACAGTTTTTGGGTATTTCCCTAGGGAAATGCGGTGGGTCGGGGTGCTCAGGGGCGGACCGAGAAGAGGTCACCCGGGGAGCAGCCGAGGACGTCGCACAGCGCCGTCAGGGTGGAGAAGCGGATCGCCCGGCCGCGGTTGTTCTTCAGCGCCGAGAGGTTGGCGTGGGTGATGCCGATGCGCCGGCTCAGCTCGGTGAGGGTCATCCCCTTCGCCTCGAGCAGTGCGTCGAGGTGGCACTCCACCCGGTGATCCTCGGGAGGCATCAGATCAGTCCGTCCTGGTCCTCGCGCAGCTGGGTGCCGCGCCGCAGGACGAGCGCGAGGAAGGACAGGGTCATCATCCCGACGTAGAGGTACCACCAGCCGTCGTCGATCGCCCGGGCGTCCCACGCGTCCGGCTGCGGCGTGCTCTGGAGAGCCATGTTGGTGGCCGGGATGCGACCGATGAGCGGCAGGACGAGCAGGGCGACGGCTGCCCAGGAGCTCCAGGTCGCCCACCGAGCCGTGGCCCGGGTGAAGACCTCGCCACGGATCATGCCCATGACGCACGCCGCGAGCGTCACGAGGACGGCTGCTGCGGCGAGCCACTCGACGACGTCGGCGACGCGCAGGGTGGTCACCGCCCAGTCGGGTACCGCGGCCGTGGGGACCGCCACGTTGTGCTGCCCCGCGTCGTCGGTGGCCGCGAGGACGAGGTCGTCGGAGAACCAGTCGTTGGTGATAGTGGTCCCGGCGTGGACGAGCAGCGCGATGCCGGCGATCGCGTAGGCGAAGACCGAGGCCGCGGCATCCCGCCGGAGCTTCGTCGATGGGGTGGTCATGGGGTCCCTCCTGCGAATGCACATCGTTTATCGATGCATCGAAAAACAATGTAGCAGACGGTGGGGAGCCTCGCTGCCCGGACGCGGGAGACCCCCTTCGCCCGATATGAGCGAAGGGGGTCCCGAGCCGGCCGCGCGTCAGTTGACCTGGCGCTCGCGGCCCTCCCAGTACTGCTGGCGCAGCTTGAACTTCTGCAGCTTGCCGGTTGCGGTGCGGGCTAGCTCGTCGCGGAACTCGACCGACGTCGGCGACTTGTAGCCGGCCACCTTGCTCTTGCACCAGGCGATGAGGTCGGCCTCCGTGGCGGTGGCCCCCTCCTCGACGACGACGAGCGCCTTGATCGTCTCGCCCCACTTGTCGTGGGGGACGCCGATGACGGCGACCTCGGTGACGTCCGGGTGGGAGAAGAGGACGTCCTCGACCTCGATCGAGGAGACGTTCTCTCCGCCGGTGATGATGACGTCCTTCTTGCGGTCGCTGATCGAGACATAGCCCTCGTCGTCGATCGAGCCCCCGTCCCCGGTGTGGAACCAGCCGCCGGCGAAGGTGCGCTCGGTCTCTTCGGGCAGGTTCCAGTAGCCCTCCATGATGACGTTGCTGCGGGCGAGGACCTCGCCGCTCTCCTCGTCGACCGTCATGGTGCAGCCGAGGGCGGGCGCCCCGGCCCGCACGAGCTTGCCGGCGCGTTCCTCGGGGGCGAGGTCGTCCCACTCGGAGCGGCTGACGTTGATCGTCAGCAGGGGAGAGGTCTCGGTGAGGCCGTAGATCTGCTGGAACTCCCAGCCGAGCTCGGTCTCGACGCGGGCGATGGTCTGCGTGGGCGGTGGGGCGCCGGCGACGATGATCCGGACCCGGTCACGGCCGGGGATCTCGCCCTCCCAGTCCTGGGCGGCCGCGAGCACCGCGTTGACCACGGCCGGGGCGGCGCACATGACCGTGACGCCGTGCTTCTCGACGCGGCGCAGGATCTCGGCGCCGTCGATCTTGCGGATGATGACGTGCTGGGCGCCGACGCCGGTCATGGCGAAGGGCATGCCCCACCCGTTGGCGTGGAACTGCGGCAACGTGTGCAGGTAGACGTCCCGGTCACCGATGCCGGCGTGCAGGCCGAAGGTCACCGCATTGGTCCAGATGTTGCGGTGGGTGATCTGGACACCCTTCGGCCGGGCGGTGGTGCCCGAGGTGTAGTTGATCGTCGCCGTGGCGCTCTCGTCCGGCTCCCACTCACGGGGCGTGGCCGTCGCCGGGTCGATCCCGCCGAAGAGGTGCTCGTCCTCACCCAGGACGAAGGTGTGCTCGGCGCTCACCTCGTCGATGAGCGAGGTCAGCTCGGGGTCGATGTAGAGGACGCGGGCTCCCGAGTGCTCGACGATGAAGGCGACCTCCTCGGGCGCGAGGCGGAAGTTGATCGGGACGAGGACGCGGCCGGAGCCGGAGACGCCGAAGAAGCTCGTGAGCAGCCGCGCGGAGTTGTGCGAGACGACCGCCACGCGGTCACCGACCTCGATGCCGAGCGAGTCGAGGTGCGCCGCCTGGGCACGCGCGAGCTGGCGCATCCGGGCATAGGTGACGTCCTGCAGCGGCGGCGCCGGCTGGTCGGGCTCGTCGACGACGGCCACGCGATCGCCGTAGACCGTCGCGGCACGGTCGATGAAGTCGTTGACGGTCATGGGGACGAACATCCCTGATCCTCCTGGGTGCGACGACGGTGTCGGTCCCGACGGTAATCCCTGTCGGTCCCTCGATCTAGACTCGGGTCGATGTCCGAGCTGCCGCGTTCCGAGAACTTCGTCCACCTGCACAACCACACCGAGTACTCCATGCTCGACGGGGCTGCCCGGATCACGGACATGTTCAGCACCGCCCAGGAGATGGGCATGCCGGCGATCGCGATGACCGACCACGGCTACCTCTTCGGGGCGCACGAGTTCTGGAAGACGGCGCAGTCCTACGACGTCAAGCCGATCATCGGGCTCGAGGCCTATGTCGCGCCGGGCACGCACCGCAGCGACAAGACGCGTGTGCGGTGGGGGGACGAGCGCACGAGCAAGGGCGACGACGTCTCCGGTGGTGGCGCCTACACCCACATGACGCTCCTGGCGCGCAACAACACCGGGATGCACAACCTCTTCCGCATGGACTCGATCGCCTCGCTGGACTCGGTCTACGCGAAGTGGCCCCGCCTGGACCGCGAGCTGCTCTCGCAGTACGGCGAGGGGCTCATCGCGACCACTGGCTGCCCCTCGGGTGAGATCCAGACCAAGCTGCGGTTGGGCAAGTACGACGAGGCGATCCAGGCGGCCTCGGAGTTCCGCGACATCTTCGGCCGGGAGCACTACTTCCTCGAGCTGATGGACCACGGCAACTCCATCGAGCGGCGGGTGCGTGAGGATCTCATGCGCCTGGCCAAGGACCTGCGGCTGCCGCTGCTGGCGACCAACGACCTGCACTACGTCAAGGCCGAGGACAGCATCGCGCAGGACGCACTCCTGTGCATCAACTCCAACTCCCTGCTCCACGACCCGGACCGGTTCAAGTTCGAGGGAGAGGGCTACTACCTCAAGTCGCCGGCGGAGATGCGCCAGCTGTGGCGGGAGCTGCCGGAGGCGTGCGACAACACGCTGCTCGTCGCGGACATGTGCGAGGTCTCCTTCACCGAGGGCGAAGGGCGGTACATGCCGCGCTTCGACGTGCCGGCGGGGGAGAACGAGGAGTCGTGGTTCGTCAAGGAGGTCCAGACGGGCCTCGGGCGCCGCTTCCCGGAGGGCATCCCGGAGTACGCGCAGAAGCAGGCCGACTACGAGGTCGAGGTCATCCTCGGCAAGAAGTACCCGGGGTACTTCCTCGTCGTCGCCGACTTCATCAACTGGGCCAAGAACAACGGCATCCGCGTCGGTCCCGGGCGTGGCTCCGGTGCCGGGTCGATGTGCGCCTACGCGATGGGCATCACCGACCTCGACCCCGTGCCGCACGGCCTGATCTTCGAGCGCTTCCTCAACCCGGAGCGGCAGTCGATGCCCGACTTCGACGTGGACTTCGACGAGCGTCGGCGCTCCGAGGTCATCAAGTACGTCTCGGACAAATACGGCGACGAGCGGGTGGCGATGATCGCCACCTACGGCACGATCAAGGCCAAGCAGGCGGTCAAGGACGCCGCACGCGTCATGGGTCACCCCTTCTCCGTCGGCGAGCAGCTGACCAAGGCGATGCCGGCCGACGTCATGGGCAAGGGCGTCCCGCTGAACAAGATGTACGACCCCGAGCACGACCGCTACGCCGAGGGGCAGGAGTTCCGCGAGCTCGTCGAGACGGAGAAGCACTTCGGGGAGCTCGTCGACCTCGCCAAGGGCCTCGAGGGGCTGAAGCGCCAGTGGGGCGTCCACGCCGCGGGCGTCATCATGTCGAGCGAGCCGCTCATCGACGTCATCCCGATCATGCGGCGCCTCCAGGACGGGCAGGTGCTCACGCAGTTCGACTACCCGACGTGCGAGGCGCTCGGGCTGGTCAAGATGGACTTCCTCGGCCTGCGCAACCTGACGATCCTCGACGACGCGCTGGTCAACATCAGGAACAACCGCGAGGAGGAGATCGACCTCGACGCGCTGAGCAAGGACATGACCGACGAGGCGACCTACCGCCTCCTCGGTCGGGGCGACACGCTCGGCGTCTTCCAGCTCGATGGCGGCGGCATGCGTACACTGCTCCGGCTCATGCAGCCGGACAACTTCGAGGACATCTCCGCCGCCCTCGCGCTCTACCGACCGGGCCCGATGGGCGTCAACGCGCACACGAACTTCGCCTTGCGCAAGAACGGCCGTCAGGAGGTCATCCCGCTCGACCCGCAGCTCAAGGGCAAGCTCCAGCCGCAGATGGAGGAGGCGCTCGAGCCGATCCTCGGGACGACCTACGGTCTCTGCATCTACCAGGAGCAGGTCATGGAGATCGCGCAGAAGCTCGCGGGCTACACGCTCGGCAACGCCGACCTGCTGCGCCGCGCAATGGGCAAGAAGAAGAAGGAGGTCCTCGACAAGGAGTACGTCCCCTTCTCCGAGGGCATGAAGGCCAACGGCTACAACGAGGCCTCGATCGCCGCGCTGTGGGGCGTCCTCGTCCCCTTCTCCGACTACGCCTTCAACAAGGCGCACACCGCCGCCTACGGTCTCGTCTCCTACTGGACCGCCTACCTCAAGGCGAACTACCCGGCCGAGTACATGGCCGCGCTGCTCACCTCCGTCGGGGACGACAAGGACAAGTCTGCGCTCTACCTCAACGAGTGCCGCCGCATGGGCATCAAGGTGCTCCCGCCGTCGGTCAACGAGTCCAAGGGACCCTTCGCGGCCGTCGGCGAGGACATCCGCTTCGGCATGCAGGCGATCCGCAACGTCGGCAGGAATGTCGTCGAGGCGATCATCGCGGCGCGCGAGGAGAAGGGGGCCTTCACCTCCTTCGAGGACTTCCTCGCCAAGTGCCCGGCGGTCGTGTGCAACAAGCGGACCGTCGAGTCGCTCATCATGGCCGGTGCCTTCGACGACCTCGGTCACCCGCGGCAGGGGCTCGTCATGGTCCACGAGGAGTACGTCGACGCCTACGTCGGGGTCAAGCGCCAGGAGGCCGTCGGCCAGGACTCGCTGTGGGACATGTTCGGCGGCGACGAGGAAGACGCCACCGCCGCGGGGATCGAGGGCATGGGCCTGCGGGCGATCCCCGATGTCGAGTGGGACAAGCACGCCAAGCTGAGCAACGAGCGCGAGATGCTCGGTCTCTACGTCTCCGACCACCCCCTCTTCGGCGTCGAGCACGTCCTCCAGCGCGCAGCGGACACGTCGATCGCGACGCTGACCCAGTCGGACAACGGCGTCAAGGAGAAGAGCACCGTCACCATCGCCGGGCTCGTCACGGGCCTGTCCGTCAAGCGGACGAAGAAGGGGGACCTCTGGGCCATCGCGACGGTCGAGGACCTCGAGGGCGCCATCGAGTGCCTCTTCTTCCCCAAGACCTACCTCACGGTCCAGACGATGCTCACCCAGGACATCGTCGTCGTCGTGCGTGGCCGGGTGAACGCCCGCGACGACACCGTCTCCATCTACGCCGAGGACCTGACGATCCCCGAGATCACCGACGGCCCCCGCGGCCCGGTCGTCCTCACCCTCGACTACGCCCGCGCGACGACGGGGCGCATCGAGGAGGTCAAGCAGGTCCTCTCCCAGCACCCCGGCAGCACCGACGTGCAGATCAAGCTCGTCCAGCCGGGACGGGCCGTGACGATGGCCGTCGACGCGAGCTATCGGGTCGAGCCGAGCGAGGCGTTGATCGGTGACCTCAAGGTGATCCTCGGAGCGAGAGCGGTGTCGGCATGACCACTGGACCCACCCCACCGGTCGCGGAGCAGCGGCCCCTGACCCGCAGCCACCACGGAGACGACGTCGTCGACCCCTATGAGTGGATGCGCGACGGTGAGGACCCCGAGGTGCTCGCCCACCTCGAGGCAGAGAACGCCTACGCCGAGGCGATGACGGCGCACCTCGCCCCCCTTCGCCAGCGGCTCTTCGACGAGATGAAGGAACGCACCCTCGAGACCGACCTGTCCGTCCCGGTCGCCTCGGGAGACTGGTGGTACTACGCCAGGACCGTCGAGGGCCAGCAGTACGCCATCCACTGCCGCGCGCCGCTGACCGACCCGACCCGGGTGCCCGAGCTCGATCCGAGCGAGCCGCTGCCCGGCGAGGTCGTCCTCCTCGACGGCAATGCCCTGGCCGAGGGGCACGAGTTCTTCTCCCTCGGCGGGCTCGAGGTCAGTGCCGACCACACCCGCCTCGCCTACGCCGTCGACGTCACCGGGGACGAGCGCTTCGACGTGCGGGTCGTCGACCTCGCCTCGGGGGAGGTCCTCGACGAGGCGGTCACCGGGGCCGGCTACGGCCTGGCCTTCTCGCGCGATGGCAGCTACCTCTTCCACGTCGCCGTCGACGACGCCTGGCGTCCGCACGAGGTGTGGCGCCACGAGATCGGCACCTCCCGCGAGGACGATGTCCTCGTCCACCGCGAGGAGGACGAGCGATTCTGGATGGGTCTGGGCGTCAGCCGCGACGACCGGTGGGTCGTCCTCGCGCTCGGCAGCAAGACGACCTCCGAGGTCCATCTCATCGACGCGACGGACCCGACCGCGCCGCCGCGCTGCGTCGCCCCGCGGCGCGAGGGCGTCGAGTACGACGTCGAGCCAGCAGCGGACCACCTGCTCATCGTCCACAACGAGCGCCAGCCCGAGGGTGACCTCGCGTGGGCGCCGCTCGACGCGACGAGCCCCGACGAGTGGCAGCCGCTGCTCGAGCGGTCCGAGGGGGAGCGCTTCCTCGGGGTCGACGCCTTCGACGACTTCGCGGTCCTCTCCCTTCGCGCCGACGGGCTGCCCGCACTGCGGATCCTGCCCCGCGTGGCCCGGTCCACTCCCTTCGCCGCCGGGGACTACACGGAGCCGGTGGCCGTCGCCTTCGACGACGAACTGCACTCGGTGGCCCTGGGCCCGGTGGCCGAGCCCGGCGCCGACCGGATCCGCGTCATCCACGAGTCCTGGGTCAGCCCGCGCTCGGTCCTCGACGTCGTCGTCGCGACCGGCGAGCGGATCGTCCTCAAGCGCCAGCCGGTCCTCGGCGGGGTCGACCTCGCCGACTACGAGCAGCAGCGCACCTGGGCCACCGCGCCGGACGGCACGCAGGTGCCGGTCTCGCTCGTCATGCGCCACGGCACCACGCCGGACGGGAGCAACCCCGGCCTGCTCTACGGCTACGGCAGCTACGAGATGAGCTTCGACCCGTACTTCTCCATCGCGCGGCTCTCGCTCCTTGATCGTGGCGTCGTCTACGCCGTGGCCCACGTCCGTGGCGGAGGTGAGCTCGGCAGGCATTGGTACGACGACGGCAAGATGCTCGCGAAGAAGAACACCTTCACCGACTTCGTCGCCGCCGCCGAGCACCTCCACGACAGCGGCTGGGTGGCCCGCGACCGCCTCGCTGCCGAAGGGGGCTCCGCCGGCGGTCTGCTCGTCGGCGCCGCGACCAACCTCGCGCCCGACCGCTTCGCGGCGGTGCTCGCGGCGGTGCCCTTCGTCGACACGCTGACGACCATCCTGCGGCCCGACCTGCCGCTCACCGTCGGCGAGTGGGAGGAGTGGGGCAACCCGCTCCACGACCCCGAGGTCTACGCCTACATGCGGGGGTACAGCCCCTATGAAAACATCGCGCCGGTCGAGTACCCGGCGATCCTCGCGACGACCTCCCTGCACGACACGCGGGTCTACTTCACCGAGCCGGCGAAGTGGACCGCGCGCCTGCGAGCGGTGACCCAGCACTCGCCCGAGCGCCCGATCCTCCTGCGCACGGAGATGAGCGCCGGGCACGGCGGCCGCTCCGGACGCTACGACGCCTGGGAGCAGACGGCCTGGGAGTGGGCCTGGGTGCTCGACCGGATCGGGGCGACCGGGGTCACTCCAGGTCGAGGGTGATGAACTTCGGCCGGTAGAGCGTGGGGTTGTTCATGAGCTCGTCGAAGTTGAAGGTGTTGACGTTGTAGGAGATGAGCAGTTCCCCGTCGTCGGACAGCTCCGGGTGGCCGTGCGCGTTGTACGTGAAATGGTCTTTGGGCCGGGACTCCGGGGTCTCGTAGATCGTCTGCGGGTGCTGCCAGGGCCCCTCGGGGTCGCACGCGGTCCAGGCGTTGATGTCGGGGCTGAAGGGCTCCGAGGTGTCCGAGGAGATCATGAGGTACCCGTCCCGGTAACGGCTGACGCTCAGCTCGTTGGCCACCCCGTCCGTGAGGCGGGCGCTCTTCGCTGGGTCCTCGGACCACCCGTCGTCGGTGCGGTACTCCCACTGCGAGCGGTCGGTGAGAGTGCCGGCGGGGACCCGGGCGAGGTGGAGGTGCTTGGTCTCGCCGCGGTCGTCGATGCCGTAGACATAGGTGTGCGTCGGCGTGGTCATGACACCGGCCCCCCACGCGACCGACCGACCGGAGTCGTCCTGCTGGATGTCGATGACCGAGAGATCCGGGAGCGAGAGCCGGGCGATGGCATTGCGCTCCCACTCGAAGCCGTGCTCGCCGACCTGCCGGGTCAGGGACAGGAAGACGACGAGCTCGTCCCCTTCGACGGCGGCGTCCTGCACCCAGTAGTAGGAGCGCTCGCTGGGGTCGGCGAAGAAGGACTCGGGGCCTTCCGCGGTGCGCGTGCTCAGCCGGCCGGAGTCGTCCTCGGTGAGCAGGGCGTTGTGCACCATCGTCATGCCGGGCTGCGGGTCCCCAGTGCTCGAGACCGTCCCGATGAGCGAGTCGCTGAAGAGCCACAGGGTTCGACCGTCCGGCAGCTGGACGGAGTACGTCGAGTCTCCACCAAGCCACCCCGGCCCGCTGAGCTCGAAGCGCTCGTCGTCCTCGCGGGAGGGGGACGCGTGGTCGAAGTCCGCGGCCACGGCCCTGCACTCGGCCGTCGGCGTCTCGTCGTCGATGCACCCGGCGAGCAGCGCGGATCCCACCGCGAGCGCGCCGAGCAGCGCGACCGGACGGGCTGCTCGCATGCGCACTCCAGGGGAAGAAGGGGGACGCCCCCATTGTGACCCGTCAGAGCCAGCCGAGGTCCTGGGCACGTCGGGCGGCCTCCACCTTGTTGCTCGAGCCGGTCTTGCCGATCGCCGAGGACAGGTGGTTGCGGACGGTGCCGGGGGAGAGGTGGACGCGTGCGGCGATGGCCGGTGCCGAGCGCCCGTCCAGGGCCTCGGCGAGGACCTCGCGCTCGCGGTCGGTGAGGGGGTTGGGCCCACCGACGACGACCTCCGTCGCCAGGGAAGGGTCGACCACCCGACCGCCCCGGGCGACGGTGCGCACGGCCTCGGCCAGCTCCTCGGAGGGGGTGTCCTTGACGACGAACCCACTGGCACCGGCCTCCAGCGCCCGCCGCAGGTAGCCCGGCCGGCCGAAGGTCGTGACGATGAGCACGCGCGTGTCGGGCAGCTGCTCCGTGAGCTGGGCCGCGACGGCGATCCCGTCGAGCCCGGGCATCTCGACGTCGAGGACCGCCACGTCGGGGCGGGTGCGCAGGGCGGCCTCGAGGACCTCGTCCCCGGCACCGACCTCCGCGACGACCTCGAGGTCCTCCTCGAGGCCGAGCAGGGCGGCCATGGCTCCGCGCACGAGAGCTTGGTCGTCGGCGAGCAGCAGCGTGGTCATGACAGGTCCACCCTCAGTGTCGTCCCGGGTCCGGCCTGCCCGGGGATGCCCTCGGTGACCTCGATCCGGCCGCCGGCCTGCCGGACCC
Source organism: Candidatus Janibacter merdipullorum (assembly GCA_019116945.1). Lineage (GTDB taxonomy): Bacteria > Actinomycetota > Actinomycetes > Actinomycetales > Dermatophilaceae > Janibacter > Janibacter merdipullorum. The sequence continues at coordinate 28,865 of DXAR01000100.1, forward strand.
GCTCGCGCAGCCCGGTGAGGCCGGAGCCCTCCTTGCGCCCGCGCAGGCCGCGCCCGTCGTCGACCACCTGGAGCCAGGTGGGACCCCAGGTGACCTCCACCTCCTTGGCCCCGCTGTGGCGGATGACATTGGTGACCGCTTCGCGCAGCGCCCAGGCCATGGTGATCCGGTGGCCCGGATCGACGACGTCGCCGTCCTCGGGCAGTCGGGCGGTGATCCCGGCGTCCCGCAGGGCGTCAGCGGCCGTGTCACGCTCATCGGCGAGCCGGGCCACCCGCAGCCCGGCGACGGTGGCGCGGATCTCGGCGAGCGACTGCCGGGTGAGCCGCTGGATGTCGACGATCTCCCCCTTCGCCATCGCGGGGTCCCGGTCGAGGAGGCGCTCGGCGAGGTCGGCCTTGAGCGAGATCACGGTGAGCGAGTGGCCGAGGACGTCGTGGACGTCGCGGGCGACCCGGTCCCGCTCGGTCGCGAGGGTGAGCTCGGCCTCCGCCGCCCGGGCCTGGTCGCCGCCCTGCTCTAGCACCCGGACCAATCCGGTGGCCACCGCGACGAGCAGCACAATGAGCGCGAAGTACCACTCGTCCGTGAAAGAGCCGTCCAGGAGCGGGACGATGAGGCTCATCCCGACTCCCGCACCGGCCACCGCGAACGCCCAGCCCAGCGGCAGGCTGAACATGCCCAGCGCGACGACGTAGGGAAGCATGGTGAGCGCCTGGAGGCCCAGCAGCGGGATGAGCGCGACGATGATCAGGCACAGCACCGCGAGGTGCCGTTGGCCAGTCGTGGACACCGAGTGCCAGGTGTCGCTGTTGCCGAT
>DXAR01000101.1 GCA_019116945.1 Candidatus Janibacter merdipullorum
CGGGCCGACGAGCTGGGGCACGACCTCGACTTCCGGCAGACCAACCACGAGGGCGTCCTCATCGACGCGATCCACGAGGTGCGCCGCTCCGCGGCCGGGGTGGTCATCAACGCCGGCGGGTGGACGCACACGTCCGTGGCCATCCGCGATGCCCTCGCCGCGGTCGTCGGGCCGGTCGTCGAGGTCCACATCTCCGACGTGCACGCGCGCGAGGAGTTCCGGCACTTCTCCTACATCACCGAGGTCGCCGCGGAGGTCATCGTCGGTCGCGGCGTCCGGGGCTACTCGGACGCCATCGACGTCCTCTGCCGATGACATGCTCCGCCCATGGATTGCTGGTAGCGTCGGTCACGTAGTTGCAGGACAGAACTTCTCGCACGATGCGAATGGGCGTGACCACGGTCAGGCTCCGAGTATTACCGGAGGCGTGTACCTCTGCCGAGATTTGATGTGCAGCTGGCAAGGGACCGCAACCGGCGGAACCGGATTGTTCAACAGGAAAGAAGATTCACCCCATGGCACAGGGCACCGTTAAGTGGTTCAACGCTGAGAAGGGCTTTGGCTTCATCGCCCAGGACGGCGGAGGCCCCGACGTGTTCGTTCACTACTCCGCCATCGACGCGACCGGCTACCGGTCGCTCGACGAGGCGCAGCGTGTCGAGTTCGAGATCACCCAGGGCCCCAAGGGCCCGCAGGCTGAGAGCGTTCGTGCAGTCTGACACGACGCACACCTGATGCGGTGATACCCCACCGCTTCGACGACGGCCCCCACCACCTCGTGTGGTGGGGGCCGTCGCCATGTCGGCAGCCGGTAAGGTGTCCCCCCGATGAGCGACGACGACCAGAACCTCACCCGAGCCGAGGTCCGTCGTCGAGCGGTCGAGCAGCTGGGACGCTCGGAGCGGAGAGAGCTGCGGCAGCAGCGCCGAGCGACGATCAAGCGACGCGCGGTCATGGGCGGCGGGCTCGTCATCGCCCTCGTGGCGACGATCGCTCTGGCCACGGCACTCCACCTCAACGGCAACATCTCGCGTGTCGACATCGCCTCCGGCTCCGGTGAGCGCCCCAGCGATGCCGAGGAGGACCTCAACATCCTCGTCATCGGGTCCGACACCCGCGAGGGACTGGGGACGAAGGAGTACGGCGTCGAGACCGCCGAGGGCGGAGCCCGCTCGGACACCAATCTCCTGGTGCACATCTCGGCCGACCGCGAGTCGGTCTCCGTCATCTCGATCCCGCGGGACTCGATGACCCAAGCGCCGACGGACTGCTCGGACCCCCAGTCCACCGTCGCCAACGGTGAGGTCCGGCGGTGGAACGACAACTTCAACGAGGGCGGTCCCGCCTGCGTCGTCAAGACGCTCGAGGGGCTCACGGGCATCTACGTCGACCACGTCGCCGTCATCGACTTCAACGGCTTCCAGTCGATGGTCGACGGTCTCGGCGGCGTCGACGTCTGCCTCCCCGAGCCCGTGCAGGACGAGGATGCGCAGATCGACCTGCCGGCGGGCAAGCAGCGCCTCGACGGCAAGGAGGCCCTCGGCTACGTCCGCATGCGCAAGTCGCTCGGCGACGGCTCCGACCTCCAGCGGATCGAGCGGCAGCAGACCTTCATGTCCTCCATGGCTCAGGAGGCGACGCGGACCTCCCTTCTCCTGCGTCCGGACAAGCTCTACGCCTTCCTCGACGCGGCGACGAAGTCGATGACCGCCGATGAGGACCTCGGCCTCAAGCGGATGATCTCCATCGCCGGCAGCGTCAAGGAGCTCGGGATGAGCGAGCTCACCTTCGTCACGGTGCCGACGGAGCCCTACCAGGGCAACAGCAACCGGGTCCAGTGGCGCACAGAGGCCTCGGACGAGCTGTGGACCGCGGTGCGCAACGACACCGACCTCCCCGGCCAGGAGAAGGAACGCACGAAGGACCCGAAGCTCACCGTCGCGCCGTCGGACATCACCGTGAGCGTGCACAACGACACCCCGGTTGCCGGCCTGGCTGCGCAGGAGGTCGAGGCGCTGCGGGCCCAGGGCTTCGATGCCTCCGCCGCGGACGTGCCCGCGACGGGCCAGTCCGAGGGGGTCATCGTCCGCCACGCGAAGGGGGACACCGCCTCCGCGAGGACGGTCGCCGCCGCCTACCGCGGAGCCAAGCTCACGCTCGACGAGAGCCTGCCCGAGGGGACCGTGACGGTCGACCTCGGCCTCGGGGCGCCCACCGCGCAGGAGGTGCCCAACCGCAAGGGGAAGCAGCCACTGCCCACGGCGAAGCTCGAGGCGCCACCCGCACCCACCGAGGTGAAGACGAAGACCGCGGACGAGGACATCTGCGGCTGAGCGGCCGTGGCACCCGCCCACCCGACTTTGAGCGGGGCCGACCCGGCAGATACTCTGTGCAGGTTGTCTGGAGGCGTCGCCTAGAGGCCTATGGCGCCGCACTGCTAATGCGGTTCGGGTAACACCCGTCGAGGGTTCAAATCCCTCCGCCTCCGCCAGCAGCGGTCCACCCCGCGTGGGCCGACGACGCGAAGCCCTGGCCGATCCTCGGATCGGCCAGGGCTTCGCTGGTTGTCGGTCGGTCAGCGGCGCAGGATCTGCACCTCCGAGAGCGCGATCGTGTCCGCGCCGTCGTAGCCGGTGGCGCAGTCGGTCTCGTTGTCCGGGTCCTCGTCCTGCTCACCGGCGAAGGCGGGGCCGCCCTGGCACTGGTTGGTGAGCAGCTCGACCCGCACGTGCGTCGCCCGGGTCCGAGGGATGTCGAAGTCGCGCATCTTCAGCTCCGGAGCGACGGGACGGGGCGCCTCGCCCGGGAAGGCATCCTCGGGGGAGGTGTAGACCGTCCGGTAGTCGCGGTCCTCGTCGCACGTGACCGCATTGCGGGCATCGCAGGTGAGCACCCGGAACCGGCGCAGGTTCTGGAAGCGGTTGATGCCCGCCTCCGGGTCGGGCAGGGCGCTGACCTGCATCCTGCGGATGGTCTGCCGACCACCGGCCAGGTCGACGGTGAGGACCTTCTGCTCGGCCGTGGGCTCCTCGACGGTCGCCGCCGTCGTCCCCTCGTCGCCGTCGGCCACCGCGGGGATGTCCGTGCCCTCACCCGTGACCGTCGCACCCGAGCTCGTGTCGGCGAGGTTGTCGCGCATCCGCACCCGCAGATCCCGTGTCTGGCCCGGTCGGGCCTCGAAGGTCACCTGCGTCTGGGCCTTGCCGGGAGCGGTGACCGTATAGGTCTGCTCCCCGGGCACGATCTCGAAGGAGTCACCGAGGTCGGAGTCGTCGTCGGTGTCGGCCACGGCGGTCGAGCGTGCCGCGTACTCGCCGACGAAGACCTTCGCGCCGGCCACCGGACGACCGTCCTCGCCCGTCGGGGTCAGCCGCAGCGTGGCCGAGTCCGAGTGCGCCGAGGTGAAGGACGGGGTCGGGTCGTCGTCGGACGCCCCGTCGGAGGCGGCGCCCTCACCGAGGCCGCGCGCGGCGAAGCCGTCCCACAGGATGTCCTGGTTGGCCCCGCCGAAGCGCAGGAGGTCGGCCGCGAGCATCGCATTGCGCGCATCCACCATGCTCACCGACCCGCTGGGCATGAGCAGCCAGGCATCGAAGACGAGCTGCATCCACTGACGGTTGCCCGGGCACTCGCTGACCTCGGTCTTGCCCTCGGCGCAGGAGCGCTGGGTGGCGGCGTCGCCCTTGCCGTGGCGCTCGATGAAGTCGGCGCGGATGTCGCTCTGTGTCGCCGACCAGATCTCACCGTCCGCATGCACCTGCGGTCCGGTGAGGTCGTACCCGACGTTGCTGTAGTTCAGCGGGCTGTCGCTGAAGTTGTAGTTGCGGATGCCCCGGTCGGGGTTGCCCGTGACGTAGGAGCCCATCGGCGTGGCCGTGGATCCCACCGGCGCGTAGCCCATCTCCTGCAGGTACTCGGTCGCCATGAGGTCCGACCAGCTCTCACCCATGGCCCCGGCCTGGAGGCCGGAGAGGCCGGCATTCGGCCCGCCCGCCATCCGGTTGCTGATCGCGTGACCGTACTCGTGGCCGATGACCGACATGTCGTAGTCACCGTCGACGCAGGGGGCGTAGAAGCCACCGGCCTGCGGCTGCCACAGGTACATGTTGCTGTACCCGCTGATTCCGTCCGGAGGGGTGCCCTGGTTTGCGTTGTTGCGCGAACCGGTCTTGGCGCCGGACTGGGCGTAGCCGAGCTCCGGGTCGCCGCCGACCCCTCCCTTCGTCCCGTTGTCCCGCTGCATGTTCCACGCGGTCTCGGTGAAGCCGAGGTTGTAGGACCAGTCGTGCATCCGGTTGTGCATCGCGAAGAGGTTCGTCGTCGCCGCGCTGATGTCGTTGCGCTCGTCGCTGGCGTAGTTCGCCGGGTTGCACTTGTTGGTGAACCACTGGTTCGTCCACGGGAAGGTGTAGTTGCGGTCGGGCGTGAGCGGCGCGGGGTTCACCGCGCCGGCGCCGGTCCACCGCTCCCCGGTGTAGGCATTGTTGCCACTCGTCGTCGTCGTGCTCTCCTCGGTCACCGGGTCGACGTCCCAGGCGAGCGGCGAGGCGGGGTTCTTCACGGATTCGGTGCACTCCGCGGTCCAGCACCATTCGACGCGGCTGTCCTCCGAGCTGCCGTCGTGGGCCGGCGTGCCGGTGAAGACCTTCCAGCGCGGGTCGTCCGAGTCGAAGTCGACGAGGGACTCCCGCGCGATGACCGACCCGTCCTGCGCGTCGATGTGGACCGAGTAGCCGCTGTCGTCCGCGTCGCGGACCACGACGTGGTAGGCGTCGCGCGTGGCGGCCCCGGGCACGGGGACGACGACGCGCTGCACGTGCTGCTCGCCGACGAGCCCGGAGGCCTTCAGCCGCGTCCAGTCGCCGGAGGAGGCGCTCCTCGTGCTGGCGACCCGGGAGATCTTCGAGGCGGAGGCGCCGACATTCGTGGCGGCCTTCCCGAGGGCCTCCTCAGGCGTGAGCGTGGCGGCGGAGCGGCGCTGGGCAGCCTTGCCTCGCAATGGTGCCAGCGAGGAGTTGAGGTACTTGGCCTGCCCCTTCTCCACGGCCACGACGACCATGCCGTCGAGTCCGGCGGAGATGCCTCCGACGGTCTGGCGGAGCATGACCACGGAGGCCTTGCCGACTCTGTTGGTCGTGACGTGCTCCATGTTGGAGACGTCGGCGGCGCTGAGCCCGAAGGCGGCGGCATTGCGCTCGAGGTAGGTCCGGGCGGCCTTCTCCGGGTCCGAGCCGAGGCCGGTGGCCAGCGGTGCGGTGCCGGAGGGGGTGACCGACTCGACGGACCCGAACCGGTTCCAGGTCACCTGGGCAGCCGGGCTGCCGGAGTCCTTGCCCGCAGCCTTGGTCAGCGTGGGGGCGGCGGACTTCTGCGCGGCGCTCGGCGGCGCCGTGTCCGGACGGGTGTCGATGTCGGGCAGGTGGTCGTGCGGGTCGCCGGCTGGTGGCGAACCCGGGGGTTCCTGCTGCGCCCGGCTGGGCGTCGCGCTCTCGGTCGGGGTCGCGGTGGCGCTCCCGTTGATGCTCATGGCGGCGACGAGGCCCGTCGCTGCCGCTGCGGCAGTGGCGATGCCGCGCTTCCTTCTCGTGGACATGGTTGCTGCTCCCTTTCGCCCCCAGGGGTGGCGGGGCTGTGGTGGCGTTGCCACGACGGTGTCGTGGTCCATGCAGTCAAGTAGGGATTGAGTATGAGGTGGATCACGGTCATTCCCGGATTTGGTCAGGTGTGCCAGTGACACGGCAGGACGGCCGGCCGGAGGGCGGAGGGGGAGCTCCCGTGACGATTTCTCCCGGCGGGGCAGGAGCAGGTACAGTCCTTCTCTGTTGCCGCACTGCGGCAATGGGCGCCCGTAGCTCAACGGATAGAGCATCTGACTACGGATCAGAAGGTTTGGGGTTCGAATCCCTACGGGCGCGCTCTGTGT
>DXAR01000102.1 GCA_019116945.1 Candidatus Janibacter merdipullorum
CCTCGAGACCCCCGGCATCTACCAGCAGGTGCGCCTGGCGACCCCGGAGATCGACGTGTCGGGGCTCGCCTTCGCCGGCGTCCCCGGGGTGCCGCACTTCGGCCACGCGGGGACCGTTGCCTGGGCCGTGACCCACGCGATGGCGGACTACCAGCAGATCGCCGAGAACGCGGACGCCGTCGTGCCGCACCCGACCTCACCGTCCGGAATCGTTGGGGACATCGGCCTGACCGCCATGCGTCGTCTCCTCCTCGCCCGCGCCGTCGACGACGTCGACGCGGCCCTCGACGGGTGGGTCGAGCCCGTCAACGCCGTCCTCATCGCCGGTGACGACGGGCGCGTCCGGGAGCGTGTGGCGGGCGTCCTCGTGACGAAGGGCGGCGCCGTCGTCGCTCCCCCGGCCCGCCGCGACCTCGCCGAGGGCGAGGTCGTCGTCCACGCCAACGACCGGCGGGACTCCGTCGCGGCCCTCGGCCGCGAGTTCGCCGCACCCCACCGCGCCCGACGGGTCGCGCAGCTGCTCGCGGGGCGGGACACCTGGGACACCGACGGCCTCGCCGCGATCCAGGTCGACACGGCACTCGGCTCCTGGCCGACCTACCAGCTCCTCCTCGGCGGGGTCGCGGCCACCGGCCCCGCCGAGGAGGTCCGACTCCGGCTGCTCGCGTGGGACGGGCACATGGATGCCCGGAGCACCACCGCGGCGCTCTTCGCCACGTGGCGCAGCGCCCTCGTCCGCCTCGTCGCCCACCACCCGCGCCTCGCCCCGCTGCACGAGCCGGCCGGCCTGTCGCCGATGTTCGACCCCTGGCTGGATCCGGTCGCCCGCGTCGGTGCGGGCATCGAGCGGGTCGTCCACGTCGGTCGTGACCACGGCCTGCCGGTCGACGAGCTCGCCGTCCGGGCCCTCGTGGAGACGGCCGAGAGCCTGGCGGCCACGCCCACCGAGGTGCCGTGGGGGCAGCGGCACACCGCTCCCTTCGTCCGGGTCGTGCCGGGCCACGCGCCACCGAGCGGCGCCATCGGCGGCGACGGGGACTCCGTCCTCGCCACCGCCGCCGCCCCGGGCCTGAGTGACCTCTGCTGGCGCGGACCCGCCGCCCGGCTCGTCTGGTCCCTCGACGGCCCGAGCGCGTGGGTGGTGCCGCTCGGCGCGGACGGCCCGGCGGATGCCCCGCACAGCCACGACCAGCACGACCGGTGGCGCACCGGAGGACTCGTCGAGGTCGACGAGCGACCTCTCCGCGGCCCGGTCGACAACCACCCACCGCTGCAGGAGGAGACCCCGTGCCCGACCTGACCTTCCGCCCCCTTCGCCCCGAGGACGATGCACCGCTCGTCCATGCGTGGGCCACCGAGCCCCGCGGACGCTTCTGGGGCATGGCCGACAAGACCGTCGAGGAGATCCGCGGCATCTACGCCTTCGTCGACTCGCTCGAGGCGCACTGGGCCTGGATCGTCGAGCAGGACGGACGACCCGTCGCCCTGCTGCAGACCTACGAGCCGGAGCACGACCCCATCGCCGAGGCCTACGAGGTCCGGCCCGGCGACCTCGGCGCACACGTCTTCGTCGCGCCCGGCGAGGACCCCCTCGCGGTGGGCGCGGGCATCTTCGCGTGGGCCTTCGCCGACCCCGAGGTCACCCGCCTCGTCGGGGAGCCGGATGCCGCGAACCGCGCGATCCTCACCCGCCTGGAGCAGACCGGCTTCGAGCTCGGCGAGCAGGTGACGATCGGCGACAAGACCGCGCGCATGGCCTACCTCGCCCGGGAGCGCTGGCAGGCGTTGCCCATCTGAGACCCCGAATTGGTGGACACACCCGGTGACCCCCAAGACACTGCAGCCATGGGGAACTCGACAGCAGCTGCCATCGCACTCGTCTTCACGATGCTCTACGGCCTCGGCTTCCTGGCCTTCGACAGCCCGCCGACCTTCTACGTCATCGGCGGTGCACTGCTCGTCGCGGCGGCCTGGGTCGCCGTGGGCACGCTGCGCAACCGCAGCCGCACCGAGACCGAGTAGGAGCCACGTGACCGACACCCCGAGCTATCTCGCCGGGCCCCACGCCGGGGTCACCTACCTCACCGCTGCGCAGGTCCCGACGATCGTGCGCGTCGCCCGCGACGTCCCGATGGACGGCATGGCCGCGATCTTCGACGAGACCTTCTCGGCACTGGGCCCGGCCCTCGGCGAGCACGCGATCGCCCCCGCCGGCCCGGCCTTCTCGCTCCACCACCGGATGCCCGGCGCGACGGCGACCTTCGAGGTCGGCTTCCCGCTGGGTGCCCCGCTCGACGGGGAGATCGAGGCCGGCGGCATCACCTTCGCGCCGTCGAGCATGCCGGCCGGGCCGATCGCGACGATCTCCCACATCGGCGCCTTCGACGGGCTCTCGCAGGCTTGGCAGGACCTCATGCAGCGGGTCGCCGACGACGGGCATCAGCCCGCCCTGCCCTTCTGGGAGGTCTATGTCAGCGAACCGGGCCCCAACGTCGACCCCAGCTCCCTGCGGACCGACCTCGTGACGATGGTCGGCTGAGGCTCACGCGCCGTCCTCGCTCGTCTCCTGCACCACTCGCCGCAGGGGCGTCGCCGGGTGGCCCGTGAGCGTCTCGACGTCCCCGGTCACCTGCTCGTGCTCGCCCGCGGCCACCGCCGTGTAGGTGGAGATCCACCCGGCGACCTCCCAGTCCGGCGCGCCGTAGGGGGCCCGGGACTCCCGGGCCTGCTCGAGCGTCTCGTCGAGGTAGCTCACCGTGCGCCCGGTGGTCTCGGTGAGGACCGCGGCGACCTCGGCGAAGGAGAGCGCCTCCGGACCGGTGAGCGTGTACGTCTGCCCGGCGTGGTCCGCCGGCGCGAGGAGCACCTCGGCCGCGGCATCGGCGATGTCGTCCTGGGCCACGACCGCCACGCGACCGTCACCACCAGGACCGCGGATCACCCCGTCATCACCGACGAGCCCGGGCATGAAGTCGGCGTAGAAGGAGTCCCGGAGGAAGGTCCACGCCATCCCCGAGGCCCGGATGTGCTCCTCGGTCCAGTGGTGGTCCCGGGCGAAGGTGAAGGTGCTCTCCGGCCTCGCCCCCTGGAAGGACAGGTAGACGAGGTGCCGCACCCGGGCCGCCGCGGCCGCGTCGACGAAGGCCCGGTGCTGCTCCAGCCGGTCGGCCGACTCCGAGGCCGAGACCATGAAGGCGGTGGCCACCCCCTCGAGGGCGGACCGCACCGCCGGCCCGTCGGCGAAGGGAGCAACCACCGGCGTCGCTCCCGGCAGCTCCGGTGCCCGGTCGGGGTCCCGGACGAGGAGGCGAAGGGGGACCCCCTTCGCCGCGAGTCGTCGGGCCACCCGTCCCCCGATGCGGCCGGTGGCGCCGGTGACGGCCGTGGGGGTGGTCACCGGCGGTCCGCGAGGAGGTGCGAGGCCGTGGCGGAGAGGGCCGCGACGCCGAGAACGGCCGGCCAGGCGCCCACCTTCTTGGCCAGCGGGTGCGAGGCGCCGAAACCTCCGAGGTAGATCGCCGAGAGGGCCACGGTCGTCGCGGAGTCGGTCTTGGCCAGCCAGCTGCGACCGGCGAGCAGACCGGCCGCGCCGAGGACGACCCCGCCGAGCGGACGGATACCGCTCTCGCGGGCAGTGAGGTAACCACCGATCAACCCGAGGGCGGCGACGGGGGCGGTCTGGACGGTCTGTGCATCACGAAGCGCCATGTCGACAGGCTACGACCCGTCGGTTGCAGGCTCCTCCATCCGGACAGGGAGGTGGCCGGGCGACGGGGAATGGAATGCTGGAGGGAGACCAGCCCCGACTCCAGGAGTGCCATGAACACCGAGAAGATCGTCGTCGTCGACGGAGCACGCACGCCCACCGGCAGCTTCGGTGGGATCTTCAAGGACGTCCCCGGGTACGAGCTCGGCGCGGCCGCCAGCCGCGAGGCGCTGAGCCGCGCGGGCGTGGCAGGCGGGGACATCTCCGAGGTCGTCATGGGCTGCATCGGTCAGGTCGGCCCGGATGCCTACAACGCCCGCCGCGTCGCCGTGACCGCCGGCCTGCCGACGCGGGTCCCGGCGTACACGGTCAACCGGCTCTGCGGCTCCGGTCTGCAGGCGATCTGGTCGGCCGCGATGGAGATGCGGTGGAACGAGCTCGACTTCACCCTCGCCGGTGGCGACGAGTCGATGTCGCGGATGCCCTTCTACGACTTCGGTGCCCGCAACGGCTACCGCCTCGGCGACCGGAAGCTGCAGGACGGCACCGTCCTCATGCTCACCGACCCCTTCCACGACATCCACATGGGCGTGACGGCGGAGAACGTCGCGACGAAGTACGGCGTCTCCCGCGAGGAGCAGGACGAGTTCGCGCTCGAGTCGCAGCGTCGGGCCGCGACGCCGGAGGCCCGGGCGGCCTTCGCCGAGGAGATCACGCCCGTCGAGGTCGGGGGTCGCAAGCCCTTCACCGCCGACACCGACGAGCACCCCAAGCCGGACACGACCCTCGAGACGCTCGCGAAGCTGCGCCCGGCCTTCAGCAAGGACGGCTCGGTGACCGCCGGCAATGCCTCCGGGATCAACGACGGCGCTGGTGTCGTCGTCCTCGGCCGGGAGTCCGCGGTCAAGGAGCGGGGCCTCACCGGGCTCGTCAGCCTCGAGGCCGTGACAACCGCGGCGATGGAGCCCGAGCTCATGGGCTACGCGCCGACCCACGCCCTCAACGCCCTCTTCGAGAAGACCGGGCTCAAGCCCTCCGACATCGGCGTCATCGAGCTCAACGAGGCCTTCGCCTCGCAGGCCGTCGCCGTCATCCGGGACACCGGCCTCGACCCGGCGCAGGTCAACCCCTACGGGGGAGCGATCGCCCTCGGCCACCCCGTCGGTGCCACCGGCGGCATCCTCACCGTCCGCGCGGCCAAGCACATGGTCCGCAAGGATCTCGAGTACGGCATCGTCACGATGTGCATCGGTGGTGGCCAGGCCCTCGCTGCGCTCTTCCGGAGGATCTGATGGCGGCCGTCGAGCTCACCGTCGCAGACGGGGTCGGGCACATCCAGCTCAACCGGCCGGAGGCGTCCAACACCGTCGACATGGCGCTGGCCACCGGACTGCGCGAGGCGGTCGCCGCGGTCGCGTCCGAGGAGGCCGTGCAGGCGGTCCTCCTCAGCGGCGCCGGCAAGCGCTTCTGCAGCGGCGGGGACATCCGCAGCTTCGTCGACGGAGACGACCCGACCTACCTGCGGCGACTGGCCGACGAGGCGGGTGCCGCGGTCATGGGCCTCGAGGACCTCGACAAGCCGGTGGTCACCGCCGTGCAGGGAGCCGTCGCCGGTGGCGGCCTCGGCATCATGCTCGGCGGCGACGTCATCATCGCCGAGGAGGGCACGAAGTTCGTCTTCGCCTACCCCGCGATCGGGCTGAGCCCGGACTGCGGCGTCTCCTATCTCCTCCCCCGGGCGATCGGCCAGCAGCGGGCCCTCGCCTTCGCCCTGTCGGGTGCGCCGCTCCCGCCCGAGGAGGCCCTGGCCCAGGGCCTCGTCGCCGAGGTGGTCCCGGATGCGCTGGGCCGTGCCCGGGAACTGGCGACGACCCTGGCGAAGGGAGCGCCCGGCGCCTTCGGCGAGGCACGCCGCCTCCTGCGTGCCTCGTGGACCCGCGATCGGGCCGCGTCCGCGGAGGACGAGGCCGCGACGCTGAGCCGCCGCGGCCAGGGCGAGGAGGCCCGGGCACTCTTCGCGCAGTTCCTCGGCCGCTGACGATCTGGGTCTATGCGCGTGTATCGGGGAGAGGCGATACAGCACTAGCCGAGGGCATCGACCGGGGATCGTCCTAGGCTCGGATCATGGACGGTGGCACCCGGGCCGCGCAGGCCCTCAGCGACAGCGGCATCGAGCACACCCTCACCCGGCACGGCCGGGTCGGCTCCCTCAAGGAGGCCGCCGCGGCCCGCGGGGTCGAGCCGCGCGACATCATCAAGACCCTCGTCGTGCGAAGGGGGCAGAACGACCACCTCTTCGTCCTCGTCCCCGGTGACCGGCAGATCTCCTGGCCGAAGCTGCGCGCTCTGCTCGACGTCAACCGGATCTCCTTGCCGGACAAGGAGGTGGCCCGCGAGGTGACCGGCTACGAGCGGGGGACGATCACGCCCTTCGGCTCACTCACCGCGCTACCGGTCATCGCCGACGAGACGATCACCGGCCGCACCGTCTCCATCGGCGCCGGCGAGCACGGCGTCGCCGCCACCCTCGACGCCGACAAGGCCCTGGCTCACCTCGGCGCCGAGGTCGCCGACGTCACCGACCCGATCTGAGCCAGAGCGGACGCAGGGTGGGGGTCGGCCCCAGCCCCTGCGTCCGCGAGGAGACCGAGGTCGGTCAGCGAGGGGCCATCCGGAGCGCGCCGTCCATGCGGATGACCTCGCCGTTGAGGTAGTCGTGCTCGACGAGCGAGAGCGCGAGCTGCGCGTACTCGTCGGGGCGACCGAGACGCTGCGGGAAGGGAACTCCCTTCGCCAGGCCCTCGCGGAACTCCTCCGAGACGGTCGCGAGCATCGGGGTCTCGACGATGCCCGGGGCGATCGTCAGCACGCGGATGCCGTGCTGGGCGAGGTCGCGCGCCGCCGGGAGGGTGAGGCCGATGACGCCCGCCTTGCTCGAGGCGTAGGCCGCCTGCCCGACCTGGCCCTCGTAGCCGGCGACCGAGGCGGTGTTGATGATGACGCCGCGAGCATCGTGCTCGAGGGGCTCGGTCTTGGCCATCTCCTCCGCGGCGAGCGTGAGCACGGTGAAGGTGCCGACGAGGTTGATCTGGAGGACCTTCGCGTAGAAGCCGAGGTCGTGCGGGCCCTTGCGGCCGAGGATGCGCATCGACGGGCCGATGCCCGCGCAGTTGACGACGGTACGCAGGGGGACTCCGGCGTCGGCCGCCCGGGCCACGCCCTGCCGGACCTGCTCCTCGTCGGTGACGTCCACCGGCACGTACTCGACACCCTCCACGGCGGGGGCAGCGTCGATCGCCTCGGCGAGGTCGAAGGCGAAGACCCGGGCCCCTCCCTTCGCCAGGGAGGCCGCGGTCGCGGCCCCGAGGCCGGAGGCTCCGCCGGTGACGATGGCTGCCGTGTCGGTGATCTGCACGTGGTGCTCCTTCGTGGGTTCGGTGTCACGGCCGAGCCTAACGAGTCACCTCCGTCACAGTGGCGAGACGGGAGGGCGGCGGCACCCGCCGGCGACTAGCGTTCCCACCATGCCGGACCAGTCCACCGCCAGCGCCTTCCCCGCCCCCGCGCGCAACCCTCGTGAGGTCCTGCTCTTCGGCCTCACGCCGCCGCGCACGGAGACCGCCCCCGAGCGGGTGGCCGAGATCGCCGAACGCACCCTGGCTCGCGTCGAGGCCCTCCCGGTCGACGCCCTCGTGCTCTACGACATCGCCGACGAGGCGGACCGCAACCCCCAGCCGCGGCCCTTCCCCTTCGCCGCGATGCTCGACCCCGGCGACTACCTCAGCGAGCACCTCCAGCGGTGGGAACGGCCGGCGATCATCTACCGGGCCGTCGGCAAGTACGGGCAGGACGAGCTCCGCACCTGGCTCGAGTCCGCGCCGGATCACGTCCTCACGGTCTTCGTTGGGTCCTCGAGCGCCGATGCCGAGGTGCGGACGAGCCTCCCCGACGCCCTGCGGGTCCACGGCGAGGTCCGGCCCGACCTCCCCCTCGGCGGCGTGACGATCCCAGAGCGGCACGCCAGCCGCGGCGACGAGCACCAGCGCCTCATCCGCAAGCAGGACGCGGGTGCCAGCTTCTTCGTCAGCCAGATCATCTACGACATCGGCGCGGCGAAGAACCTCGCCTCCGACTACCGCTACGCCGTGGCCGAGCAGGGTTCTGCCGCAGCGCCGCTCGTCTTCACCCTCTCCCTGTGCGGGTCCGCGAAGACGCTCTCCTTCGTCGAGTGGCTCGGGGTCGACGTGCCGTCGTGGGTGCGCAACGAGATCCTCCACGCCGAGGACCCCCTCGCCTGGTCCCGGCAGCACGCGGTCAACGCCGCTCGGGAGCTCGCCGACTTCTGCCGCTACCTCGGCATCCCCTTCGGCTTCAACGTCGAGTCGGTCTCCAGCCGGAAGGTCGAGATCGAGGCCGCGGTCGAGCTGACCCACCAGATCGCGGAGATCCTCGATCGCGGGTGATCAGCCCCCGTAGGTCTCCTTGACCTCGGCGATCCGCACGTCGATCCGCTCCATGCACTCGTCGTAGTCCGGCACCGGCGCCACGCCCCTGGACCGGGCGTCGTCGATGAGCAGCTCGATGGTGTCAGGGAGCCCGTCGAGGCGGAGGCCGAAGGGGGTCGCCGCGCGGTCGAAGGCGCCGACGGTCCACAGCCGGGTCATCGCCGGGAAGCGCGCCGGGTCGAAGTGGCTCTCCCAGAAGGCGCTGCTCGCCTCCCAGCCCAAGGATGTCGCCCGGAAGCGAGCCACCGACCTCCTCGACGCCCTCGAGCTGGGCGGCCTCGAGAAGCGCACCGTCATCTCCCTCTCGGGTGGCCAGCGGAGGCGCCTCGACGTCGCGATGGGCCTGATGAACCGCCCACCCCTCCTCTTCCTCGACGAGCCGACGACCGGGCTCGACCCGCACGCGCGGGCCAACCTCTGGGAGCACGTCCTGCGGCTGCGCGAGGACAACGGCATGACCATGCTGCTCACCACCCACTACCTCGACGAGGCCGACTCGATGGCCGAGCGGATCGTCCTCATCGACCACGGACAGGTCATCGCCGACGCCACCCCCGAGCGGCTCAAGCGCGACCACGCCGACGACATCGTCACCGTCGGCCTCGAGCCGGACCGGACGGATCCGCCGACGCGCTCGCTCGGGCCCGCTCGGTCCTGCCGACCGAGATCAGCTCGATCGAGGAGCGGCGGGCGCCCGACGGCTCCCTCCACCTCGCGCTCGCCACCGCCCACGGGCCCGACCTCGCGCCCACCGTGATCCGCTCGCTCGACGCCGCCGGCGTCCGGGTCACCTCGACGGACGTCCGGGCGGCCTCGCTCGACGACGTCTTCCTCAACCTCACCGGACGCAGCCTGCGCGAGGAGGC
>DXAR01000103.1 GCA_019116945.1 Candidatus Janibacter merdipullorum
CATCCGTGCCGAGAAGGCCTGGGAACGGGAGCTCTTCGCCGAGCTGGCTCGCGACGCGGGATGCCGGGAGCCGGTGGCGCTCGCCGCACAGCTGACCTCGCTCCTGGAGGGAGCGACCGTGCTGCGGTCCATCTCCGAGGTGCACGACGCCTTCGATGAGTCCCGGCGCGCGGCCGATGTCCTCGTGGCCGCCCAGGCGGCCCCGGCACGGTAGCCGCCCACCTGGACCTGCCGTCGGGCCCGTCCGTCGTGACGAAGGGGAGTGACGTGCGACCACGGGGCCATGGGACTGAACTCCGCGATCGCCGTCGGCGACACCCCGGTGACCGACGAGGACCTTGCGACGCTGGGTCTGCATCCCACGGGTGACACCGTGTCCGTCGAGGCCGTGGCCCTCACTCCGGCCGACAACCGAGCCTGTGTCGTGCGGCTGCCGAGCCACACGCTCGTCGTCGACGGTGGCGACGCGCTCGTCGACGTCCTCGACGCCGGGGCCTTCCCGCTCCCGGGGACGTGGCATGTGGGGGCGTCCGTCTCGACGGTGGGCTACGCCGATTACGTGGTCTTCCGCGACGGGGCGGTCGTCCGCCGGGTCACGGACGAGGAGGGCGACCTGTCCGAGGAGGTGGCGGCGATCGGTGACGAGACTCCCTTCCTCGTCGACGGCGAGCTCGATGGCGACCAGCTCCTCGATGCCCTGCCCCGGATCGCCGGAGCGCTGGGAGCAGGCTCTGATGTCTTCACCCTCGAGGGGGAGGCCTGGGCGGCAGCCCGGGACGAAGGGGAGGCGTCCCCTCCGCCAGCGAAGAAGAAGGGCTTCTTCGGTCGGCTCCTCGGCTGAGCCGGTGCACCGCGTCAGCCGAGGATCTCGCCCTGCCGCAGGGTCCCCAGCCGTTCACGCCAGGACTGCCGGTCCTCCGGCGTGAGGCGCGTCCAGTCCGACACCGCGGCGACGACGCGAAGGGGAGCGCTGCTGCGGTAGGAGCGGGTCGGGTTGCGGATCCCGCATCGCGGGGACTCCACCAGCACGGTCGAGCGCGTCGATGCGACCCCACAGGTCTGCGACGGACGCTTCCCACCCATCGACCGTGATCGTCATGCCTGAACCGTGGCACGCGAGGATCCGTCCGCCACAACCCCCGGCACGGCACAATCGACCCGTGCCCCACCTGCTGGACATCGGGTCCCGGACGTTCTGGACGCTCACCGGGCGACCTGTCGACCTCGGGCGCGGTGAGCGCTGGTTGGACGGTCCGGTGAGCGCCTCATCGATGGTGGCCTCGGACTGGCTGCAGGCCGAGGCCACTCGACACGGTGGGTCCGTCGCCGACGAGGACCCGAGCGCAGGGCTCCTGCCCTCCATGTCGCTCCTCGACGGTCCCGGCTTCGACGCGTCACGGCTGCACCCCGCGGTGCGCGACTTCTACGAGCGCACGGCGTCCTGGCGGATGGAGGTCTGGACCTCCTGGTCCCCACTCTTCTGGCCGGGCGGGGAACTCGTCGCCCGGCTGTGGGGGAGACGGGTCGAGCAGCTGGCCCTCCCCATGCGCCCGCTCGACGTCGCCCACGGCATGGACAGCGTCGTGACACCGATCCTCGACGCGCGGGGCGACCAGGTCGCTGCCGCGTGGACTCGTGCACTGCGCGCCACCGGTCGCACCGTCTTCAGCGGTGCCTACTCCACGCGGACGCTGCCCGGGGCCGACCGTCCGAGCGTGCACGTGGCCTTCCCCCTCGAGTCGGGCAACCTCCAGGTCTTCCTCCGCCCCTCGAACGACGTCGACGGCGGCTTCATCCTCGAGTCCTCCGGGGACCGCTTCGGCGACGACGGTGCCTACGTCGTCGTCCGGGGGCGGCGCAGCCACGCCGCCAAGGTCCCCCTGCGCGAGAGCTTCCACGTCTACGTCGACCCGCACGAGACGCTGCGCACCGACCACGTGCTCCGCATGTGGGGCATGCCCGCCCTGCGACTGCACTACAAGCTGGAGCCCGCCGCATGATCCACAGCTTCCACCTGGCCACGGTGCCCGCCCGTCTCGGCGCCACCGCCCTCCTGCGACCGCCCACCCCTGCCGACGTGATCGGCCCCGACCATCTCGAGCCCTTGTCCCTCATGCGGCTCGGTGCGCCGGTCGTCTCACCCGACCGGCTCCAGCTGCGCCGCCTCGCGGCCTTCGCGCAGTGGCGCGACGAGGAGGACCTCGTCCGCTTCCTCGAGCGCGACCCGCTGGGGCAGCGGCTCGACGCCGGCTGGCACGTACGACTGGAGTTCGTGCGGCGCTGGTCGACGATCGCGGCCCTCGACGGGCTGCCGGCGCGTGCCGGCACGATGCACCAGGACGACCCGGTCGTCGCCGTCACCCTGGCCCGGATGAAGATCCCCGAGATCCCCCGATTCCTCCACCATGGCCGCCCCGTCGAGCGCCTCGTCCGTGATCACCCCGGGGTGACGCTCGCGCTGGCGGCACTGCGCCCACCGCGGACGATCTCGACCTTCTCGATCTGGCGCAGCGTGCGGGACATGGTCGAGATGGTCCACGGCCGCGCCCCGGTGCCCGATCCGGGCCGGCACTCCGCGGCGATGCGCGAGCGCGAGCGGCGTGACTTCCACCACGAGTTTGCGACGTATCGCTTCCGCCCCCTGTCCGAGCACGGCTCGTGGGCTGGCCGATCCGGCTACGTGCCGTGGGGTGGGGCCGGTGCAGGGGAGGGCGAAGGGGGATGACATGAGCTCATCGCGCACGACCGTCGTCGTCGACGCGGCCAATGTCGTGGGGAGCGTCCCGGACGGCTGGTGGCGCGACCGGCTCGGGGCGACGAAGCGGCTGCGGGACCGGATCTCGCCCGACGCCCTTCGCGAGACGCTGGATCTGGACGTGGTCCCGCTCGTCGTGCTCGTCACCGAGGGTCGTGCCCGGGGCGTCGAGTCCAGCGACCCCCTCGTCCGAGTCGTCGACGCCCCCGGCAGCGGGGATGACGCCATCGTGGACCTCGTCGAGGACCTGGCAGCGAAGGGGGAGACCGCCGTCGTCGTGACGGCGGACCGGGGATTGCGTGCTCGGGTGGTCGAGCTCGGAGCGTGCACCGTGGGGACGCGGACGGTGCGCCCCGGGTGACGATCCGCCACGGATCAGGGGTCACCTCGGCGACGCCCATGGCCCTCCCGGCGGCGACGGGGTGCGCCCATAGCGCTGGTGTGCCGCCGCGAGCAGCTCGCCGAGCCGCCGCGGGCTCAGGCTGTACTGCTGCCTCATCGTCACTCGAGGCTCCGGCGCCGACAGCCACCGTGCCGGACGGCGCCCGGCGGCGGCGCGCTCGTGCTGCAGGCGGTCCCGCCCGCGGGGGGTGAGCGTGTAGGTCACCATGCGGGGGCTCAGGCGGTCGATCCTCCCGCCGGCCCGGACGATCTCCACGCGGCCCATCTCGCTCCATCGAGTGGTGGCGACAGGCCTCCCGCGCTGGACCTCGGTGAGCCCCTCCCGGGTGAGGACGAGCTCCTCCTTGAGGGAGAGGCGGACGGCGACCGCCACTGGCAGGAGGACGAGGCACCCGACGACGGCGACGACCATCGCCGCGGTGCGGAGGTTGAGGACGGCGATGACGTCCCCGGTCCTCACCGCGTGCACGGTGATGTACAGGACGAGCAGCAGCAACGGCAGGCCGGTCGCGATCCCGAGTACGAGCAGGGTGATGACCTTGGTGGTGGACACCGGAATCCGCACGGCCTGTCCGGCATCGAGTCGGGCGAGGCTCTCCTGCAGCGTCAGGACGCGGCCTGCTCGATGAACTCACGCCACTCGCCCTCGTCCTTGCCGGTGGCGACGAGACGGTCGGAGGAGGGGTTCTCCCGGACGAAGGCGTGGCAGTCGCCGCCCTCCTCGGCGAGGACGAGGTCGGTGCTCGTGTGCGCACTGGCGTCGTCCCACCGGTTGACGGTGACGAGCGCGGTCCGCGTGCTGCTGGCGACGAGTGCGTCCGCGTCGGCGTCCTCGGCTCCCCGGCCGCCCGCAGGGAGGCGCTCCCACAGGCGCTCGAGTGCCTCGTCGTGACCGCGCAGGGAGTAGAAGTGGATGCCGAGCGCGTCGATGAGCACCTCGAGGGTGATGCCCTCCGGCTGCGGCATGAGGATGAACCGCCACGGCTCGTCCGGTCGGGTGCCGGTGACCCGGGCGTCGATGGCGATCCGGGAGCGGTGCTGGACGGCCGTGGCGATCCCGAGGTCGCCACGCACCTGGAGCTCGTCGGACCCCTCGTCGGTGGAGATGAGGTTGCGGGCGGCGAGGGAGCGCACCGCCTCGGCGATGAGCTCGGGGGCCGGCTTCTCCTCGAAGAGGTGCTCGATCGCGCCGACGGCGTCGATCTCGGCCAGGGTGTAGGCCCCGAGGAGCACCGGTCCCGTCTCGACGAGGTCGACGAGGTTGTCGAGCGTCTCCTTCGGGATGTCCGTCGCGGTCGTCGTGCTGGGCATGGGCGCTCCTGTGTCGGCGGCGGTCGGCAGGGTCCACCGGGGTGGTGGGGCGGATCGGGCCTCGTCCAGCGCCCGCCGGGCGTCCTGGACCTGACCGGAGTGGACGTGGATCTCGGCGGCGCCGAAGATGCCCCGTCCGTTGCGGCTCGTCGGGTCGAAGGCGAGCTCG
Source organism: Candidatus Janibacter merdipullorum (assembly GCA_019116945.1). Taxonomy (GTDB): domain Bacteria; phylum Actinomycetota; class Actinomycetes; order Actinomycetales; family Dermatophilaceae; genus Janibacter; species Janibacter merdipullorum. Next base: position 4,638 of record DXAR01000103.1, read on the forward strand.
GCGAGGGTGTTGCTACGGTCCGGGGGCGGTACGTGGCGGGCGAGATCCGGGGAGGCGGAGGTGGTGTCGTCCGCGTCCTCGACCCGCTCGATGGCCGCGGTCAGCTCGTCGAGCGCGGCGGGTGGCACAGGCACGGCCGAGCTGATGACGGGGGAGAGGTACATCGGGCGCCGCTCCGTCTGCTTCGACAGCCCCCAGGGTCCGACATTGCTCTTCGTGATGCGGTAGACGATGAAGTCCCACAGGTGCAGGACGTCGGTCCACGACGGCAGCCGGAGGCCGTGCCCCATCGCGGCCGGCGTCTTCTCGAACTGCAGCCAGGTCCCGGTCGCCGTGCGACCGTGGAGCTTTTCCCGGACGAGCGGGCCCTTGAGCCCGAGGTCGGGGAACTCGGTCTTGTCGATCGTCTTGTGGTGGCTCGAGAGGCGCTCGCGGGTCTTCGGGAAGCGCCACTGCTCGTAGAGGTCGGTGTCGTCGATGAGGACGTGACCACCCCAGAGGACCTCCCGCAGCTGCAGCACGTCGAGCCCGTGCCGCTCGAGATCCTGGATGATCCGCGCCTCGCGGTCGGTGAGGCGGTCGGCGGCCAGGTCGAGGCCGTCGCGGTACTCGCCGACCGTGGAGGTGATGTCGACGAGCAGCTCGACCCGTCGCCTGATGCGGTCCGCTTCCGTCGTCGTGGCTTCGGTCGGTGCTCCTGTGCTCACCCTTGCACCGTATCGGGGGCCATGGCCGGCGTGGGCTCCCACGGCTCAGCGGTAACGACCTCGCGGGGTCGGGCGGGGCGGGTCCGCGCAGAAGCCGAGGACCCCGGCCACGGCGAGGGCCGCGATGCCCACCACCCAGAGCAGCACGCCGACCGTGGGTTCCCCGGCGACCATGCCCCCGGTGGGGTTGCCCTGCCCGTCGACGCCGTCCCACAGCAGGATCGGCGGGTTCCTCACCGTGGTGACGAGGAGCCACGCGAGGGCGAGCGAGGAGACGACGGCCGCCACGGACCACCACCGCAGCGAGCGCACCACCCAGGCGGTGACGGCGCAGGCCAGCACGGCGACCCAGGCGAGGACGAAGGGGAGGCTGGCCGCGGTCAGGTCGAGCGGCGGACCGCCGTGGCTCGCCACGCTCACGGACATGTCGCGCCCGTTGGCCCCGTGGAGCAGGGGGATGACGAGGGTGAGCGCCCACGTGAGCACCGTGAGGAGCGGGAGGGCCCGCGCGGTCGTCGTCACGGCGGCAGCCTAGGGCCACCTGGGTCGGGGCGTGCCCTCAGTACGGTGGGCCCATCACCGAGCCTGCCCGAACGGAGCTGTGTCCCCATGACCGAGCGCGAGTCGGAACCCGGTGTGCCCCAGGGAGGAGTCCGCCGTCGACGAGGTCCTGGCCGAGGTCCGGTACCGCCGGCAGTAGGAGTCGTGGCAGAGGTAGGAGCCGCCGCGGAGCACCGGCCGGCCGTCGCGAGGACCGAAGGAGCTCGCCGTCCACTCCCACACGTTGCCGGTCATGCAGTGCAGGCCGAAGGCGTTGGGCGGGAAGGCGGTTGCCGGTTCGGTGCCCACCGGTCGGGTGGGTCCGTCGGGGAAGGTGCCGGTGAAGGTCTTCATCCGCGGCACGCCGCCGGGCTCGCGCACCCCACCCCAGGGGAAGGGCTGCTGGTCGAGGCCACCGCGCGCGGCGTACTCCCACTCGGTCTCCGTCGGGAGGCGGGCGCCGACCCACGCGGCGTGGGCGAGGGCGTCGCGGTGGGAGACGTGGGTGACCGGGTGGTCGGCCCGGTCGGTCACGGTCGAGCCCGGGCCCTCCGGCCGGAACCACGTCGCCCCGTCGACCTGTCGCCACCAGGGGGTCGCGACCACGGCCGGGCAGGTGCGGCGCAGCTCCTCGTCGAGCAGGCCACCGAAGACGAGGGAGCTGCCGTGCAGCTCGGCGTCGGTGCGGTGCCCCGTGTCGTGGACGAAGGCCGCGAACTCGGCCACCGTCACCGTCGTGGCACCGATGGCGAAGGGAGCGACGCGCGCCTCCCGTACGGGTCCCTCCCCGTCCTCCGGGTAGGCCGCCGGGTCCTCGCTGCCCATCCGGAAGGTGCCGCCGGGGAGGCCCACGAGCCGCAGGTCGGCCGGTGCTCGAGCCGCGAGCGCGGCGAGCTCCGTGGGCGTGGGACCACCCGGCCCGCGCTCCGACCCGGGGCGGGGCGCCCCCTTCGTCGGGGACCGGTCCGGACGGGACGGACCGCAGCAGGCACCCACCGAGACATCTCCTCCGTCCAGACCATGAGTGAAGGGAATCGTAGGCCGTGAAGCCGAACATCGTCGTCGTCCAAGCAGACCAGCTCGCCCCTCAGGCGCTCGGCGTCTACGGGGACGAGGCGGCCCGCACGCCCCACATCGACGCCCTGGCGGAGGACGCCGCCGTCTTCGACCGGGCCTACTGCACGACCCCACTGTGCGCGCCGTCGCGTGCGTCGATGATGACCGGCCGGATGCCCTCGGACCTCGGGTGCCACGACAACGGCGACGACTTCCCGGCGTCGGTCCCGACCTTCGCC
>DXAR01000104.1 GCA_019116945.1 Candidatus Janibacter merdipullorum
TTGGTCAGTGCGTTGAACATCGTCGACTTGCCGACGTTGGGGAGACCGACGATTCCGATGGAGAGTGCCACGGGGACAGGAGTCTAACCGCGCGAAGGGGATTCCCCACCCCGGTCCCCGGCGGCCACCCAGCGCCGGAGCAGCAGCCGCAGGACCCACCAGATCGCCGCGAAGAGGACGAAGAGCCCGAGGAGGACGGGCCACGACCCTCCGGAGCTGGCGAGGACCGGCACGTAGAGGAGGACCACGAGCATCGGGATGGCCGCGACGACGAGCGCCAGGTCCTTGACCGTCTCCCGACCCCACATCTGGAAGATCGACGGCGTCGGCTTGCGGGGACGCGGCGCCTCCGGGACCTCGTCGCTCACATCCCCTCCCGCGGCACCGAGTTCTCGAGGAAGAGCGTGCCATCGGGGTCACCGACGACCTCGGCGAGCATCGCTGCGGTGTAGGGCGCCGTCCTGGCCTCGACCGTGGCGGCGTCGGCCCAGTGGACGGCCTTGATCTCACGCTTTTGCAGCACGGCACCGTCGAGCGTGTCCGCGGGCACCGACCCGAGGTCGAAGAGGCAGAGCAGCGCGTCGTCCCACCCGCGGTAGGGCGGGAGCCAGTTGACCGCGAGGAGGCCCTGGACGGTGACGTCGAGGCCGAGCTCCTCCTTGACCTCGCGCACGACGCAGGACGCGGGCGACTCGTCCGGGTCGACGATGCCCCCGGGCAGGTCCCAGTCCTTCTTGTAGACGAGCTGGCACAGCGCGACCCGGTCGCCGTCGGTGCGCAGGACGCCCTGGGCGATGAGGCGCTTCTTGGGCAGTCGCGAGTTGAGGACCCGGATGAAGGCGCGCCGCCCCTTCTCCGTGCCCAGGTCGGGCCGACGGGTCGTGTCCTTGACCTCGTCCTCGGTCGGCTCGTCGTGCGGCATGGTCACGAGGCTACAGAGGGCGTTCTTCCGCCGGCGGGTCGGCGTCGACGGCCCGAGCGTTGTCGGTGGTCCACGAGAGCATGGGTCATGGGACGTCCACGACGACGAAGGGGGATGACGTGACGGTCATGCAGATGGACACGGCGGGGGCCGAGGCGCTCGGCGAGGTGAGGCCTGTGGCGGGCCTCGACGACACGACCGGGGACGTAGAGGCAAACGCGTACGTGGACACAGACACGGACGCGGACCCGTGGCTCGACGGGGTGCTGCGAGCGGTGACCAGAGCTCGCGACCAGGCCGTGCGTGGCGTCGCCGGGCTCGACGACGGGCAGCTGGAGCGGACGCTCGTCGCGACCGAGGCGGTGCGGCGGGCCGTCGACGGGCTCGAGCTCGTGCTGGTCGCCGAGGTCGGGCGTCGAGGCGAAGAGCGCGGGCCGGACGGGCGCTACCGCGAGGTGCGGTTGCCCGAGGGCGCGGTGGCAGAGATGGCTCCCGACGCGGTGGCGGTCGCCACCGGCATCGGCCCCACCGAGGCGAGCCGGCGATGTGCCGTCGCCTCCCGCGCGGCGACCGACCTGGCCGCGCTGGCGGGGCTCGTCGCCGAGGGGCGGCTCGGGCGCCGCGCTCTCGAGCAGGTGCACGAGCACACGGGCGACACCGCACCCGAGACGACAGCGGCCATCGTCGAGCACCTGCTCGGCGAGCGTCGCGGGGCACCGGGCTCGATCCGGATCATCGACATGGAGCCGCACGAGGTCGCCAAGGCCTGCCGACGCCTCATCTCGCGACTCGAGCCCGATCTCATGCAGGCCCGGGCCGACGCCAACCGCGCCACCAAGCTCGACGTGCGCACCGAGGGCGGTGCTGTCGGTACGACGTGCCTGACGGCGGTGCTGCCGAGCGAGGAGGGCGCGGCGATCAAGGCAGCGGTCGACGTCGCCGGTCAGCGGTGGCGCGCCGACGACCCCGACATGCCGATCGGCACCGCCCGGGCGATGGGCCTGGCCGACCTCGTGCTGTGCGGCAGCGAGGTCACCGCAGAGGTGCGGCTCGGGGTGCCGGTCATCGCGTCCGCGGTCTCCCGGCTGACCTTCGCCCCCTTCGTCGACTCGAGCTGTCCGGTCTGCCGAGGTGAGCGCGACGTGCTCTTCGAGGACATGCTCGAGGAGGGCCTGACCTGCGACGAGCCCCAGCACGCGCACCTGCGCATCGTCACCGGCGAGGGCCCCGACCAGGTCGACGTCCTCGGCGAGGAGTGGATGAGCGACGAGGTGACCACCCAGGTGCGGGTCGGTGGTGGCGACCGGTGGGTCTCGGGGACGACGATCCCGGGCGTCGGCTTCGTCCCGCCCGACGTCGTCGCAGCGATCGTCGCGCGCCTCGACACCCGGGTCGGGCGAGCGATGCTCGACGCGCGCACCGGCACGCTGCTCGAGACGTCGACGTCGAGCTATGCGATCCCGCGGGCGCAGCGCGAGTTCGTCGCCACTCGTGACGGCACCTGTCGCATGTGGGGCTGCGAGCGCCCCGTCGAGTCGCGGCGTCTCGGCTGGGCCGCCGACGTCGACCACGCGACACCGTGGCCGCAGGGCGAGACGAGCCCGGCCAACCTCTCGGACCTGTGCCGGCACCACCACCGGGTCAAGCACTCCGCCCGCTGGAGCCATCGGCTACGCGAGGACGGCTCGACCGAGTGGGTCACGCCCGGTGGAGTGGTCGCCTTCACCTTCCCGGTGCACGCGGTGGACGAGGGCGAGGAGGTCTCGTCCCCGCTGGCAGGGACCAACGAGGACTCGTCCCCACCCACGGTGACCAACCAGGAGATCTCGTCCCCACCCACGGGGACCAACGAGTTCGCGGAGCCGGCCGTGGAGCCACCGCCCTTCTGATCCGCGGCACCAGTGGCCGCCCCGGCTGTCGGAGGTCACTGGTTGGCTGGGGCCATGGACATCACGAGCCTCATCACGGGAGTGCTGATGGGCCTGGCCGTCGGCGGCCTGCTCACCTGGCTGGCGGTTCGCGCCGACGTCACCGGCCTGCGCGTCGAGCGTGACGGCCTCCGCGAGCGCCTCGAGGACCACGAGGTCGCGGCCGAGGGCGACGGCCGCACGGCAGCCGCCCTCGCCCCGCTCGGCGAGACCCTGCGCCGGGTCTCGGCCAAGGTCGAGCAGCTCGAGCGGGACCGGATCGACCAGTTCGCCTCGGTGCGTGATGCGCTCGGTCGCGTCGAGGAGACGAGCACCCGGGTGGGCCACGAGGCCTCCTCGCTTGCCTCCTCCCTCCGGGTGTCGTCGGTGCGCGGCGCCTGGGGCGAGGTCCAGCTCCGCCGGGTGCTCGAGGTCTCGGGGATGCTCGCGCGCTGCGACTTCGACGAGCAGGCGAAGGGAGTCACCTCCGCCGACCGCGAGGTCCGGCCCGACGTCGTCGTCCACCTGCCCGGTGGCAAGCACCTCGTCGTCGACGCCAAGGCCCCGATGAGCCACTGGCTGCAGGCACAGGCCGAGGACATCGACCCGTCCGACCGCGAGCGGCTGCTCGAGGGGCATGCAGCCGCCCTCCGAGCGCACGTCGACACGCTCGCGGGCAAGGTCTACTGGACCGCCTTCGACCCCTCCCCCGAGATGGTGGTGTGCTTCGTCCCCTCCGACGCGACCCTCGCCGCCGCACTCTCCCGGGTGCCGGGCCTCCACGAGGAGGCGATGGCCAGCAAGGTCGTGCTCGTCTCGCCCAGCACCCTGCTCGCGCTGCTCCGCACGGTCGCCTACGCCTGGCAGCAGGACACCGTGACCACCGAGGCCCGTGAGCTCCTGACGATCGGCCGCGAGCTCTACGCCCGTCTCGGCACGCTCGGTGAGCACGCCACACGCATGGGCCGGTCGCTGCAGCGCTCGGTCGAGGACTACAACCGGCTCGTCGGGTCCCTCGAGACGCGCGTCCTCGTGAGCGCCCGACGCATGCAGGAGCTCGGGCTCGCGACCGACGAGCTCGACGAGGTCGATCCCGTGACCGTGGCGCCGCGTCCGCTCACCGCGCCGGAGCTCCTCGACGCGGTCGCCGCCGAGGACGCCCGCCCCGAGCTGGACATCGAGGGCCTTCCGTCGAGGGGACGCACCCGCAAGGATGGGTCCACCACCCGGCACGAGGAGGCGTCATGACATCGGTCCCCGAGGACCTGCCCGACTGGGAGCCGCCCCTGACGGGCACCGACGCCGAGCAGGTCGTCGCCGCGCTCGACCGGCAGCGGGCCACCTTCCGGTGGAAGGCCGACGGCCTGGACGTCGAGGGCCTCACGCGGCGGATCGGCGCATCGACCCTCACCCTGGGCGGCCTGCTCAACCACCTCGCCTTCGTCGAGGACCTCTACTCCGGCCACGAGCTCACGGGAGCGGACGTGGACGCCCGGTGGCACAGCCTCCAGCAGGAGGGCGGGTGGACAGCGCACTTCAGCCCGGACGCCACACCCGATGAGCTGTATGCGCTCTACGACGGCGCGGTGTCCCGCTCACGGAGCCGGATCGCCACGGCGCTCGCGCAGGGCGACCTCGACCAGCCGACGCACATGGGAATCCCCGACGTGGGCCAGGCCAACCTGCGTCGCCTCCTCCTCGACCTCCTCGAGGAGTACGGCCGCCACACCGGGCACGCCGATCTCCTGCGCGAGGTCGTCGATGGGCGGGTCGGCGAGGACCCGCCCGACGAGTGGGTGCCCCCGTGGCGGAGGGGCGGGTAGGACCACGCCCCTGACGTCGGACGCCCGGCGGGCAGCGCGCGG
>DXAR01000003.1 GCA_019116945.1 Candidatus Janibacter merdipullorum
TCCTGCGACCCAGCGCCGGGCGGATCCACATCGGCGAGCACGAGCTGTCGGTGATGACCGAGGCGCAGATCGACGCCTTCCGGTCCGGTGACGTCGGCATCGTCCTCCAGGGCGCCGCCCGCAACCACCTGCCGTGGCTGACGGTCCGGGGCAATGTCGCCTTCGCCCAGGAGCCGGGACGCCGGGACGGACGGACGCTCCCCTCCGTCGACGAGCTGCTCGACCTCCTCGGCCTCACCGACGTCGCCGACACCCCGATCGCGCGCCTCACCCCCGGGCAGCTGCAGCTCGCCGCACTTGCCGTCGCCCTCGCCGGCGGGCCCGGCCTGCTCCTCGGGGACGAGCCGACGAGCCAGCTCGACCACGACGACCGGGACGTCGTCCTCGAGGCCCTCGCCGAGGTCGGCCGGACCCTCGGCACGACGATCATCGTCGTCACCCACGACCCCGACGTCGCCCGCGCCTTCTCCCGGACGGTGACCATCCGTGACGGCCGCGTCGGCGGGGAGGGCCGCAGCGGCGAGGAGTACTCCGTCGTCGCCGCGGACGGCTCCCTCCCGCTCCCGGCGCCGGCGCTCGACGCCTTCCCGCCGGGGACCCTCCTGCGGGTGCACCGCACCGAGGACGACACGTGGCAGCTCATCGGTGAGGAGGAGAGGTCATGAGCGAGGAACTCGTCCTCGACGACGTGTCCGTGCACTACGGGGACGTGCGCGCGGTCGACGGCGCGTGCGGGCGGGCCCGCCCGGGTGAGATCACCGCCGTCACCGGCCACTCGGGCGCCGGCAAGACCTCGCTGCTCTGGGCCGTCGGCGGGCTGCTCGAGGCCGGGCAGGGGTCGGGCGACATCTCCCTCGGCGGGCGGGTGCTGGCCGACGAGACCTCCGCGCGAGAGGCCGGGGCCGTGCTCATCCCCCAGGGCAGCGCTCTGGCCGGGGTGCTCACCGCCCGCGAGGCCGTCGCCATCCCCCTCGTGTCGGCCGGGCTGGCCGGTCAGGAGGCCACGACGCGCGCCGATGCGGCGCTGGCATCCGTCGGCCTCGAGGAGCACGGCGGCCACCTCGCCGAGGAGCTCTCCGGCGGTCAGCAGCAGCGCGTGGCCGTCGCCCGCGGACTGGCCGTGTCCTCCCTTCGCCTCGACGAAGGGAGCCTCGTGCTCCTCGCGGACGAGCCCACCTCGGAGCTCGACCACGACACCCGGGGCCGGGTCGTCGCCCTCCTGGAGGGGATCGCCCGCCGTGGCGGGATCGTCCTGCTCGCGACCCACGACCCGGACGTCGCCGAAGTCGCTCAGGCTCGCTGGCACCTCGAGGACGGCGTCCTCACGGGGTGAGCAGGATCTTGCCGATGTGGCCGCTCTCCTCCATCTCGCGGTGGGCATCGGCCGCACGATCCAGCGGGTGCGTCCCGTGGATGATCGGTCGGACGGCGCCGTCCTCGATGAGGGGCCACACGTGCTCGCGCACCGCGGCGACGATCGTCGCCTTCTCCTCGGCCGGGCGGGCGCGCAACGAGGTCGCGATGACCGCGGCCCGCTTCCTCAGGAGCATGCCGAGGTCGAGTTCGCCCTTGCGGCCACCCATGAGGCCGATGACGACGATGCGTCCGCTCGTCGCGAGGAGATCGACGTTGCGGGGGAGGTACTTCGCCCCGATGTTGTCGAGGAGGACGTCCGCGCCATGGCCGTCGGTGGCCGCCCGGACCTCCTCGACGAAGTCCTGCTCCTTGTAGTTGATGGTGATGTCGGCGCCGAGCTCGCGGCAGAAGGCGAGCTTGTCCTCGGATCCGGCGGTCACCGCGACCCTGGCGCCGGCGGCCTTGGCCAGCTGGATGGCCATCGTGCCGATGCCGGAGGAGCCGCCGTGGACGAGGAAGACCTCTCCCGGCCGCAGGTTGGCGGTCATGAAGACGTTGGACCACACGGTGCAGGCCACCTCGGGCAGCCCGGCAGCGTCGACGAGCGAGACCCCTGCGGGGACGGGGAGGAGCTGGGCCGCAGGCGCGAGGACCTGCTCGGCGTAGCCACCGCCGTCGACGAGAGCGCACACCTCGTCGCCGACCGACCAGCCCTCGACCCCCGGGCCGACCTCGCGGATCGTCCCCGAGAGCTCGAGACCGGGAAGGGGGGAGGCCCCCTTCGGCGGTGGGTAGTGACCCATGCGCTGCATGACGTCCGCGCGGTTGATGCCCGCCGCGGCGGTGTCGAGGAGGACCTGCCCGGGACCCGGGGAGGGGGCCTCGACGTCGGTGATCTGCAGGACGTCGGCGTCCCCCGGTTCGGTGATGGAGATGGCGCGCATCACGAGTTGAGCTCGAGCTCCTCTTCGAGGTCCTCCCGCATCGGCTTCGGCAGGTGGCCGGCCGAGCGCTGGTAGATCGCGGCGGCCTGACGGGTGGTCATCGTGCGGGCCAGGCCGACGGCGATGCCGGCGAGGGCGGCATAGGCGATGGCCTCGCCGAGCGAGGTGTCGGGGTTCGTGGGGTCGATCTCCGTGTCCTTGCCGGCCTTCTTCCAGACCACGGTGATCACCTTGTTGGCCACGATGCCGGCGAGGATCGCCGACCCCGTGCCGAGCAGCTTCCAGACCATGTTGCCCACGGCGGTCGTCCCTTCGTTCGTCACGGAGGCCGCGGCGTGCGCCGCACCTCGGGGTCAGGGTCAACAGTGCCACACGGGCAGGGCCGTGGTCGGGCACGACCGGGGGTGGCTATGCTGGTCGGGCACGACAGGGGAGCGCAGCAGCGCTGAGAGTGCGGGTGACCGCAGACCCTCGTACCTGATCCGGTTCGCACCGGCGGAGGGAGTCGAGTCTCAGGGACCGACGTCGATGCCGTGGCCGTTCGGCCGCGTCATGGCGCCGATCCCTCCCTGTGGGTATGACGACACAGGAGAAGCACGAGCATGACCACCACGAAGTCCCCGGCGCCCACGCGCGCCCGGACTGTCCTCGCGACCCGCCCGCTCATGGGCTGGCGCACCATCGACCTGCTCACGGTCGCCTTCCTCGGCGTCGCCTTCGGCGTCGCCTACTGGGGCTACGGCCTCATCTACAACGGGCCGATCTCGGCGCTCGGCCTCGCCTTCCAGCCGCTCTTCGGCCTCTTCGTCGGCTTCTGGTTCATCGCCGGGGTCGTCGGGGGCCTCGTCGTGCGCCGGCCGGGTGCCGCGGTCGCCTGCGAGCTCATCGCCGCGACGGTCTCGGCGCTCTTCGGCAACCAGTGGGGGGTGACGACGATCGTCTCCGGGCTCGCCCAGGGGATCGGCGCCGAGCTGGCCTTCGCCCTCTTCGCCTACAAGGCTTTCGGGCCGGTCGTCGCGCTGCTCGCCGGCGCCCTCTCCGCGCCGCTGGAGTGGGTCTACGAGATCGTCGCCTACTTCACCGACTGGTCGTGGACGTGGAAGCTCGCCTACCTGCCCCTCATGGTCGTCTCGGGCGTCGTCATCGCAGGTCTCGGCGGCTGGCTGCTCACCCGGGCGCTGGCCTCGGCCGGCGCGCTCAACCCCTTCCCGCCCGGCCAGGAGGTCCTCGAGCAGAAGGCGGTGTGAGTGGCCCCCACCCGTGGCCGGGTCGAGGTCCGCGGGCTCACCTGGCGGCCCATGGGTCGACGGGAGCCGATCCTGCGCGACCTCGACCTCACCGTGCCCGCCGGGCAGCGGGTGCTGCTCGTCGGCCCGAGCGGGGCCGGCAAGTCCACCCTCCTGCGGGCCCTGGCGGGGCTGCTGCTCACCATCGACTCCGGTGACCTCACCGGCTCCGTCCGCCTCGACGGCGAAGAGCCGGGGTCCCGTCCCGGCGGCGTCGGGCTCGTCCTCCAGGAGCCGGGAGCCGGAGCGGTCGCGGCCACGATCGGGCGGGATGTCGCCTTCGGGCTGGAAAACATCGCCCTGCCCGCCGAGGAGATGCCGGCCCAGGTCACGAGCGCCCTCGACCGGGTCGGGCTGGGGCATCTCCCGACCGACACCCCTACACAGTCGCTCTCCGGCGGGCAGACCCAACGGCTCGCGCTCGCCGGCGCGCTCGCCCTGCACCCCTCCCTCCTGCTCCTCGACGAGCCCACGGCGATGCTCGACGCGGAGACGGCCGCGGAGGTCCGCTCGGCG